>JAEEYG010000085.1 GCA_016291695.1 Clostridia bacterium
AAGTATGTAGAAATCGTAGCGATTCCAAAAATAATCGCAATTTCCTTAATATAATCCCAAACACTTTTGTCCAACTTGTCTAAGTCCTCTGCCGAAACATTAACAACATCATCTGTTATTCCCTCATAAGAAGAATAATACTTACTATCTATTTCCTTTGAAGGATCAACCTGTCTAACGTATTTATTAACCACTGGCGTAATCTTATCATCGATTACCCTTCCAATAAACAGCGAACTCTGTACATCACAATAACTGCTTACAATGATTAATATGAATACCAAAAACCATGCAAATTTATGTGGTAAAACTACTCTCTTTATAAGCTTCTTGAAGGTACCTTTATCTAGTTTTAGTTTTTGTCCTCTTAGAATTGCTCCACTATTTCTGTTTGGCAACTTTTTTGTTTCATTACTCATTTGCTATGCCTCCCTTCACTTGAGAGTCATATACTTCCTTGTAGATTATTGATGTCTTCATAAGTTCTTCTGGTGTGCCAAAATTTACTACTTCACCGTCATCTAGTACTATTACTTTGTCAGCATCCTCTACCGAGGCAATTCTTTGTGCAATAATTATTTTAGTAATGTCTGGAATAAATTCTTTAAATGATTTTCTAATTAAACCATCTGTCCTCGTATCAACTGCTGAAGTCGAGTCATCTAATATAAGAACTTTAGGTTTTTTCATAAGTGCTCTGGCAATGCATAGTCTCTGTCTTTGCCCGCCAGATACGTTTGTACCGCCTTGCTCTATATATGTATCATATTTATCCGGGAATGTTTCAATGAATTCATCGGCTTGAGCAAGCCTGCAAGCCTCAATTATTTCTTCGTCAGTTGCATTTTCATTTCCCCATCTTAAGTTGTCTTTAATGGTTCCTGAAAACAAAACATTCTTTTGAAGCACCATTGCAACGCTATCCCTAAGTGCTTTTAAATCATAATTTCTGACATCTTCTCCGCCAACTAAAAGGCTTCCAGCTGTGACATCATAAAGTCTTGGAATAAGTTGAACAAGAGACGTTTTTCCGCTTCCTGTGCCACCAATTATACCGATTGTCTCTCCAGAATTGATAGATAAAGTGACATTCTTAAGCGATAGCTTTTCAATGTCTTTCGCATAACTAAAGCTAACGTTATCAAATACAATACTGCCATCCTTAACTTCCATTTTAGGATTATCAGGGTTAAAGATATCTGGCTTCTCTTTTAGAACTTCTAAGATTCTATCTACCGATGCTCTGGCAATGGTAAGCATAACAACAACCATAGAAATCATCATTAATGACATCAATAACTGAAGTGCGTATGAAATTAAAGACTGTAATTCTCCTGTTGTCATATAATTTTGTACTGTAAGCTTTGCTCCAATAACTGCAATAATAGTCAATACTATGTATATGCAAGTTTGCATTATAGGTCTATTAAATGCAACTATCTTTTCTGCTATTGTATGAAGTTTGAATACTTTTTGAGAAACATTTTTAAACTTTTTAGTTTCATCATCTTGTAGATTATACGCTTTTACTTCTCTAATGCTTCTTACATTCTCTTGAACCGCCAAGTTTAAATCATCATATGTCTCAAATACTTTTTCAAACCATGGAAATGCCTTATAAATAACTAATCCAAGTCCCAAAATTAAAAACGGAATAACATATAAAAAGTATTTTGAAAGCCCAGGACTAATTATAAGAGCTGCAACAATAGCCATTATGAATTGAAGTGGCGCTCTTATTGTGATTCTAAGAAGCATTTGAAATGCCTGCCTAACGTTCATAACGTCTGTAGTCATACGAGTAACTAAACTAGAAGTTGAAAATTTATCTATGTTAGCAAATGAAAATTTTTGGATAGATTTATACATATCTGAACGAAGGTTCTTCGCAAATCCAGTAGAGGCAATCGCTGCAAATCTTCCAGATAGCACACCAAATAATAGTGCAACAATTGTAAGCCCAGCAAGGATAAGACCATATTTAACTATCAAATCTATATTTCCATGAGAAACTGCTTTATCTATAAGCATAGTTCCCATAACTGTAGGGATAAGTGTTTCTAATGCGACCTCAATCAAAATGCAAAAAGGTGCTAAGAATACATAAAGCCCATATCCTTTTGTATATTTAAAAAACTGTTTCATAAAGTTCTCCTATTCATCGTTTTCATTATTAGCATCTATAACATTAATTGCTCCACTATCAAATATTTTAAAGTAATAGTTTTGAATGTCAGGGTAATAAGAAGTCAAGTAGATTACGTCTCCTGATGCATCTTTAATCTTTAAGTTTGGGAAAGTCTTTATCATAACCTCATTTCCCCATGCTGCATGTATCACAGCTTTTAGTTTTGGATTACTATATACTCTTTCATATTTTTCCTCATAGTGTTCTCTTAATGAAGCTTCAACATTAATATTATTCTCAACAATTACCCTAGTCTCATAAAAATCAACTGCAATTATAGATAAAAGCATGTCTAACAAAAGTGAAATTGAAACCATAACAACTAAAGATACCTGCAACTCGCTTGAAACTCTCTCCTTGGCATTATCTATTATCAAATCTACTGCCGGATTAAGAGTTTGTATTAAAAATAAACCTAGAATTCCCCAAAAAACGCCAAAGTATAAACAAGTGCGTCCATTGATATTTAAAAAATAGTCTGTATAGTCCCACCATTTAACATGAAGGACATAATCTCCAAACATGCTAATTAAATACTCAAATGCGCATCCAATAATTCCAGCTAA
>JAEEYG010000001.1 GCA_016291695.1 Clostridia bacterium
AACATCTGCTACTATTTTCGCATAATTAGATTTAGTAACAAATATTGTTCTACCACTTTCCAGTTTTGTATACACTTCACAATAATACCATTCTGTAACGTTTGATTTAGGAACAACAGTATACTCTGTTTCAACTTCTCCTACAATCTTAGAGCCATTTCCAGCAGACGATGCTGCTTTATACCATTGATATGTATAGTTGTCTGTATTACCATCAGTAGTTATTTGAACTTTAAGTGTATATGAATCTCCACTTTTTAAGTTGTTACCTGTAATAGTAGCCAAAACTGGGGCATAATAAACAGTTAGCTTTGCTGCTCTACTATATGCTGTTCCATATTCATTTGAAATTTGACAGTAGTAGTAAGAATTATCTAAATCTCTGGCAACAGCACTAAGAGTAAGCTGACTACTTGTTGCATCATCAATTAAAAGTCCTCCAGTAGTAGATTCTTCATTGTTTTTGTACCACTGAAAAGAAAGAGGTGCGGTACCAGATGCACTTAAAGATATAACTGCATCTTCGCCTTCTTTAACTTGAACATCATTTGGCGAAACAACACTTTCCTGTCCAGATATTATTCTAGTAGCAGCTTTAGGCGGCTCACCAACATACATTCTTTCTGGCAAACTAATATTTCCAGATTTGTCTTTTGCCCATACATAATAAACTCCAATTGACTTTGGCGTGTAGTTTGTATTGACAGTTGCTGATGCTGTTACATTGGTAAATTTTGTAGGTTCAACATTAGAATCTGTGACAGCGTAGCTTGAAACCTTGTCATTATCTGTAAATGTAAATGTTGTTTGAGTGTTTACTGCAACATGAGTTGATGCAAGTGATACAACTGGTTTTTCAAAGTCACCACCTGCGATAATGGTAACGGATAATTCTTCACCATTTCGAGCTTGTGCAGAAGCACTACAAGCTATTTTTGTTGTCCTTGTAGTAATCGTTATATTAAAAGAAAAATGGTCAGGTGTTTCGTTTGCTCTTTCCGACTTAAATAAAACACCATTTTTATAAACCCAATATGTTCCTCCGCTGTAGCTGGTGTTAGCATAGCATTTAAGAGTGTCGCCAACTTTATAGTCGAATCCACTTCCGTCTTCTACAACTATATTGTCAGGCCATAGCCTATCATAAACGCCCACTGCATATTTATGAGTTCTATTATTATATACCGAAATATAGCAGCCTCTTCTATCTGGCGGGCTCCACCAATCCTCGTCTCCAGTCCAACCCTCAGTATGGTAGCCAGCTTCCCAGTTTGCTTCCTCTGCAAAAGACACCGAAAAAGCAAAGATAGCAGCACATATAGCCATTATTAGTATAATTTTAATCAACATATTATATTTTAAAGTATAAAAATGTTTCATGGCAGTCTCCTTTAAAAAGGGCATAAAACCCCTATCCTAAATAAAGTTTACCAATTTTTTACATACATTGTAAAGTTAAATTATTGTTACAAAACGTCTCAAAAAGGCAAAAAATAAAGGGCTTTCGCCCTTTTTGTACTAATCTATAAATGAACTTATATGTGCAGTGGAAAAGCGTGTTCTATTCATTACATCTGTAAGGATATCTGGTGTGTCATCAATCATAACAAGATACTTGTCTTCTAGTTCAGGATAAAGCTTTTTTATTTCATTTAAGACATCTACTTTTTCTTCATTGGTAGCCACAGAATATACATGTTCTGGAAGTATATCATAATACTTTTTTAAAAATTGCTTTTTATCACTTAATTCAAACTCACTAAATACTTTAGTAATAACAAAGATATTCTCTTTATTTTTCTTTGATAAGAAATCTTGCATTCTTTTTATAACATATTTCTCTGTGTAGAACGAAACGCCTTCTCTATACATATTTGACCATGTTTCATCATCTTCTCCATAGTGATTATATTCTCCCCATTCTAAAGTTGCTAAAACACCATCAACATCAAAAACAAGTACACTTTTATTATCATTTATTAATTCTCTAATTTTGCTCATATTGTTCTCCTTAAAAAAATTAAGGGCAACCTTATTGTCGGTTGCCCTTAGCCTATCTTACTTTAATGCAACTCCTGGAATTTCATAGTCATCTGTCATTTCTATTTTTTCTGGAATTGTAGTACTTGTTGCAATATCAGTTTCGCTGTTATATGGTTGCATCTCTCTGTATTTTGGAAGTCCTGTTCCTGCTGGAATTAACTTACCAATGATAACGTTCTCCTTAAGTCCAAGAAGTGGGTCAACCTTTCCTTTAATAGCTGCTTCTGTAAGAACTCTTGTAGTCTCTTGGAATGAAGCTGCTGACAAGAATGAATCTGTTGCTAAAGAAGCCTTTGTAATACCTAGTAATAGTCTCTTTCCTTCAGCTGGTCTTAATCCTTCTGCTACCATCTTCTCGTTCTCAGCATTAAATCTGTTATAATCTACTAATGTTCCTGGAAGCATACTTGTGTCTCCAGCATTTTCAACTCTAACTTTTCTAAGCATTTGACGAACGATTGCTTCAATATGACGGTCGTTAATATCAACACCTTGGCTTCTATAAACTTTTTGAACTTCAGATACTATGTATCTTTCAACACCATCAGCGCCTTTGATACGCATAATGTCTTGAGGATAAATAGAACCTTCAGTAATAACGTCACCGGCTTCTAGAACGTCGCCTTCTTTAACTGTAAGTCTTGATCCAAATGGAATTAGGTAAGTCTTAGAATCACCCTCACCATTTGATACAATAACTTCTCTCTTCTTCTTAGTATCTTCTATCTTAACTGTACCAGCTATATCAGAGATAATTGCAAGTCCCTTTGGTTTACGAGCTTCAAATAACTCCTCAACTCTAGGAAGACCTTGTGTGATATCTCCTCCAGCAAGTCCTCCTTGGTGGAATGTCTGCATCGTAAGCTGTGTTCCTGGCTCACCAATTGATTGAGCTGCAATAATACCAACTGCTTCACCTATATTAACGTCAATTCCTTTTCCTGCTAAGTCATTTCCATAGCACTTTGCGCAAACACCTTTTTCTGCTTTACAAGTAAGAAGTGTACGTATTTTAACTTGTTTAATACCTGCATCAGTAATCTTTGAAATTTGCTCTTCTTTTAGGAATGTATTTCTAGGAACAATTACTTCATTTGTAACTGGGTCCACAACATCTTCAGCAGAATATCTTCCATATAGTCTATCTTTTAGACTCTCAACTACTGAATTACCATCTGATATTTCAGAAACGTAAATACCTTCTGTAGTTCCACAATCTTCTTCTCTAACGATAATATCTTGTGATACATCAACTAGTCTTCTAGTTAAGTATCCAGAGTCAGCTGTACGAAGAGCCGTATCAACTAGACCTTTTCTAGCACCATGGGCTGAAATGAAGTACTCTAATACGTCAAGACCTTCTCTAAAGCATGAACGAATTGGAATTTCAACTGTCTTACCAGATGTATCAGCTAAAAGTCCACGCATTGCGGCAAGCTGACGAATCTGCTTCATGTTACCACGGGCTCCAGATGTAGCCATCATGTAGATTGGGTTATTTGCTGTAAAGCCTGCGATCATGTCTTGTGTAACTTTATCCGTTGTTTCGTTCCAAATCTTAACAACTGCGTTTGAACGCTCTTTATCAGATAGAAGACCTCTTCTATATTGTTTTGTAATTTCATCAACTCTTTGGTCTGCTTCTTTTAATAGTCCTGGCTTTGTTTGTGGAACTATAACATCTGATGCAGAAACAGTGATTGCTGCTAGTGTTGAATACTTGTATCCAAGTGTCTTAATATCATCTAGTAATTGTGCTGTTCTAGATAAATCATGTTTTTCAATGGTTCTTGAAATAATGTCACCAACGTTTTTACTTCCTACAACGAAGTTAACTTCCAAATCGAACATTGTTTCAGGATTTGTTCTGTCAACATATCCTAAGTCTTGTGGAACAATTTGGTTAAACAATATTCTTCCAATTGTTGTATCAATAAGCTTATGCTTTATTTCTCCGTCAACTTCTCTTTCCATTCTAATCTTAATCTTAGAATGCATCTCTATATCTCTATTTGTGAAAGCCATAAGTGCTTCTTCAACATCTTTAAAGCACATTCCTTCACCCTTCTTACCATCTTCTTCAATTGTTAAGTAGTAAGAACCAAGAATCATATCCTGTGAAGGTTGTGTAACTGGCTTACCATCAGCAGGCTTTAAGATGTTATTTGCTGCAAGCATCAAATAACGAGCTTCTGCTTGTGCCTCTGGTGATAGTGGAAGGTGAACAGCCATCTGGTCACCATCGAAGTCAGCGTTGAATGCCTTACATACTAATGGGTGTAACTTGATTGCTCTACCTTCTACTAGTACTGGCTCGAATGCTTGAATACCAAGTCTGTGAAGTGTAGGAGCACGGTTTAGAAGTACTGGGTGATCTTTGATAACAAACTCTAGGCAATCCCATACTTCTGGACGTAGTCTTTCAACCATTCTCTTAGCATTTTTGATATTATGAGCAAGTCCTCTTTCAACTAACTCCTTCATAACAAATGGCTTAAATAATTCGATAGCCATTTCTTTTGGAAGTCCGCATTGATACATCTTAAGTTCTGGACCAACTACGATAACTGAACGTCCTGAGTAGTCAACACGTTTTCCTAGTAGGTTTTGTCTGAATCTACCTTGCTTACCTTTTAGTAAGTCAGATAGTGACTTAAGAGGTCTATTTGAAGGACCAGTTACTGGACGACCACGTCTTCCATTGTCTATTAAGCTGTCTACCGCTTCTTGAAGCATTCTCTTTTCATTTCTAACAATGATATCAGGTGCTCCAAGTTCAAGAAGTCTCTTTAATCTGTTGTTTCTGTTAATGATTCTTCTATATAAGTCATTAACGTCTGATGTAGCAAATCTACCACCATCTAGTTGAACCATAGGTCTTAAATCTGGTGGGATAACAGGTAATACATCTAGTATCATCCATTCAGGTCTGTTTCCTGAAATTCTAAAACTATCAACTGTTTCTAGTCTCTTAATAATCTTTGCTTTCTTTTGTCCAGTTGCTTTTTCTAATTCTTTTCTAAGTGATGCTGCTAATTTCTCAACATCGATTTCTGAAAGAAGCTCTTTAATTGCTTCGGCTCCCATACCAACTCTGAAACTATCTTCGCCATACTTTTCAATTGCTTCTTTATATTCTTTTTCAGAAATTACTTGGTATTTAAGAAGTGATGTATTTCCACCATCTAGCACAATATATCCAGCAAAGTATAATACTTTTTCTAGTGCTTTTGGTGAAATATCAAGCATTAGGCCTATTCTACTAGGAATACCTTTAAAGTACCAAATGTGTGATACTGGGCAAGCAAGCTCGATGTGACCCATTCTTTCACGTCTAACCTTTGCCTTTGTAACTTCAACACCGCATCTGTCACAAATGATTCCTTTAAATCTAGCTCTTTTATACTTACCACAATGACATTCCCAATCTTTTGTAGGTCCAAAGATTCTTTCACAAAACAATCCATCACGTTCTGGTTTTAACGTTCTGTAGTTGATTGTTTCTGGCTTCTTAACTTCTCCTCTAGACCATTCTCTAATCTTTTCTGGAGAAGCAAGACCGATTTTTATTCTATCAAAGATTTCTAAATCTACCATTATTCTTCCTCCTATAATTAATCATTGTAGTCGTCTTCAAGAAGATCAGACTCATTTGGCTCTTCATCATCAAATAATGATTCGTCATATAAATCGTCCATTTCTTCTTCGTCGTCTTCGTCATACTTATCGTCTTCCTCAGAGTCTCCAATGATGTCACCATTCATATCTTCTATTAGCATGTCTTCTTTAAGAACATTTTTATTTCTTTCATTCTTAAATAAGCCATCAGATGATGAATCTTCTTCCTCACCAAAGTCTTCTTTGATTTCAATCTCATTGTTTTCATCATTATTATAAAGTTTAATGTCTAATCCTAAAGATTGTAATTCTTTAACTAAAACTTTGAATGATTCTGGTATTCCAGGCTCTGGAATGTTTTCGCCTTTAACTATTGCTTCATAAGTATTGACTCTTCCTACAACGTCATCGGATTTAACAGTAAGAATCTCTTGTAATGTATATGCAGCACCATAAGCTTCTAGTGCCCAAACTTCCATTTCTCCAAATCTCTGTCCACCGAACTGAGCTTTACCACCAAGTGGCTGTTGTGTAACTAAAGCATAAGGTCCAGTTGAACGAGCGTGAATCTTATCATCAACTAAGTGGTGAAGTTTTAACATGTACATTATTCCGACTGTAACTTCGTTATCAAATGGTTCACCAGTACGTCCATCATAAAGAATCGTCTTTCCTGATTCAGGAATTCCTGCTTTCTCAAATAGCTCTTTCATATCAGCATCTTTAGCACCATCGAAAACTGGTGTAGATACGTGAAGTCCAAGAAGCTTAGCAGCATATCCTAAGTGTACTTCTAGAACCTGTCCAATATTCATACGAGAAGGAACGCCTAGAGGGTTTAATACGATTTCTAGTGGAGTACCATCAGGTAAGAATGGCATATCCTCTTCTGGAAGGATTCTTGAAATAACACCCTTATTACCATGACGTCCTGACATTTTATCTCCGACAGAAATCTTTCTCTTTTGAGCAATGTATACTCTAATTACTTCGTTAACGCCTGTTCCTAATTCGTCTGAATTTTCTTTAGTGAATATCTTAACATCAACTATTGTTCCATATTCACCATGTGGACAACGAAGTGAAGTATCTCTAACTTCTCTAGATTTCTCACCAAAGATAGCTCTAAGTAATCTTTCTTCAGCAGTAAGTTCTGTCTCTCCTTTTGGTGAAACCTTACCAACTAAGATATCTCCTGAACGAACTTCAGCACCTATTCTAATGATACCTCTATCATCCAAGTCTTTAAGAGCATCCTCACCAACGTTTGGAATATCTCTAGTAATATCTTCTGGTCCTAATTTTGTATCTCTACATTCACAATCATATTCTGAAATATGAATACTTGTAAGAACGTCTTCTTTAACAAGTTTTTCGTTAATAAGAATAGCATCCTCGTAGTTATATCCTTCCCAGTTCATGAAACCGATTAAGATATTCTTACCAAGAGCAAGCTCTCCTTGGTCTGTAGAAGGACCATCAGCGATTGTTTGATTTGCTTTAACTTTCTCGCCAAGTCTAACAATTGGTTTTTGATTTATACATGTACCTGAGTTTGAACGTTTAAACTTAATAAGATTATATGTATCAAGTCCTGTTTTTGTTTTGATTTCAATCTTGTCGCCAGTTACTTTTGTAACTTCACCAGCAGCTTTAGCAACAACACATACTCCAGAGTCTTTAGCTGCTCTAAATTCCATACCAGTACCAACTAGAGGTCTATCCGTACGAATTAGAGGAACTGCTTGACGTTGCATGTTTGATCCCATAAGTGCACGTCTAGCATCATCTGATTCAAGGAATGGAATAAGTGATGCAGCAACAGAAACTAGCTGTCTAGGAGATACATCCATAAGGTCTACTCTTGAAGGATCAACCTCCATAAGTTCTGCTTTATATCTAACTTTAACCTTCGAATTTAAGAATTTACCATCTTCAGAAAGTGGTTCATTTGCCTGTGCAATAATGAATTCGTCTTCTCCTGCTGCTGTGAAATACTTAATTTCTCCAGTAACTTTATGAGTCTTTTTATCTACTATTCTATATGGAGTTTCTACGAAACCATATTTATTGATAATAGCATATGCTGAAAGTGAACAGATAAGTCCGATGTTAGGACCCTCTGGGCTTTCAATAGGACATAGTCTTCCATAGTGAGAATAGTGAATATCTCTAACTTCGAAAGATGCTCTTTCACGAGAAAGACCACCAGGTCCTAATGCTGAAATTCTTCTCTTATGAGTAAGCTCTGTTAATGGGTTATTCTGATCCATGAACTGTGATAATTGAGAACTACCAAAGAATTCACGAATACTTGAAACTATTGGCTTAATGTTGATTAAGCTTTGTGGTGTAACAGAGTCTAAGTCTTGAACTGCCATTCTCTCACGAATAACTTTTTCAAGACGAGTAATTCCTATTCTAACTTGGTTTTGTAGAAGCTCTCCAACGCATCTTACACGTCTATTAGACAAGTGGTCGATATCGTCTGTATTACCAATTCCAAAGTCTAGATTATTTAGGTAGTTTAACGCACCAACTATATCTTCGTTTGTGATATGGTTTGGTAATAGTAAATCAACACTTTCTTCTAACTTCTTGTACAAGTCTTTATTTTCTGTATTATCTAGTATTTCTTTAAGTACTCTGTAGTTAACTCTTTCTTCAATGCCTAAGCTTGCAGCATCAACATCAACAAAAGAATTAATCCAAACAGTTCCGTTTCCGATAATATTTACTAATTTATCTTCTACTTTAACTGTAACTTGGTTAATACCACTCTCTTGAATAGCAGTTGCAACCTCTGGAGTAATCATCTCGTCTTTATTAACAAGTAGTTCTCCTGTCTCTGGATTTACAATCTTTTGAGCAGATATTCTTCCACTAATTCTCTTTTCAAGAGCAAGCTTGTCGTTGTATTTGTAACGTCCAACTTTAGTTAAGTCATATCTTCTAGGATCGTAGAATAATCCATTGAATAAGTTTGTAGCAGCTTCAATTGATGGCATCTCACCTGGACGAAGTCTTCTATAAATCTCAATAAGGGCTTCGTCTTGTGATTTAATAGTATCTTTTGCAAGAGTAGCATTAATTCTATCGTCATCACCAAATACGCTTAAAATGTCACTATCTGATGATAGACCAATTGCTCTTAGCATAAGTGTAACTGGAACTTTACGAGCTTTATCAATACGAATATAGTAAATATCGTTTGAATCTGTCTCTAACTCTAACCATGCACCTCTATTTGGCATGATAGTTCCAGCATAAAGCTTCTTTCCTAATTTGTCGTAGCTCTTTTCATAGTAGCATCCTGGAGAACGAACTAATTGTGATACAACAACTCTTTCTGCTCCATTGATAACAAACGTACCATAGTCTGTCATAACAGGGAAATCACCCATAAAGATTTCTTGCTCTTTAACTTCCCCTGTTTCTCTATTGATAAGACGCACTTTTACCATAAGTCTTGTAGAATAAGTGGTATTACGTGCTTTAGCTTCCTCAATAGAATACTTAGTTTCCTCATTAAAATGATAGTCAACAAAGTCTAAGACAAGCTTACCAGAATAGTCTGTAATAGGAAAACATTCGTTGAACACGTCTTTAAGACCCTTAGTAACAAACCAGTTATAAGAGTCTTTTTGAACCTGAATAAGGTTTGGCATTTCAACTACTTCTTTGATATTCCCAAATACCATTCTGCTAGTCTTCTCATTCTTAACTTCTCGCATCAAAAAAATCACCCCAGTAAATAATATTTTGAATTACTTAATTAGGCTTAAGAATTGATACTCGCAAAATTTTATACATCGCTCACATCAGGACGTTCAAGCTGCTTTAAATTACGAATGCCAAGCTTATAGCTATATTAAATTTTCTTATGTATATGGTTAAAGGGTACAATACCCCTTACCCCATAAATATCTAAAATATTTTAACAAATAATCCTCTTTTCGTCAATCTTTTAAGTAAAAAATATACAATAATACAATTTCCGTAAACCAATTGACAAATGTGCACTTTCGGCCTTATAATCAATGCGTGCCACATGATTTGAAAAGGAGGAATCAGTATGACAAATCCTACTCCTCGGCGCTATAAACTCAAAAAATCCGGCGAAAAGAACGCCATAACCTCCTCCACCAGGTCTCAAGGAAAGGAGCCTGAAATGACAGTCGAAGAATGCATCGAGTCTCTGGAGCTCAAGATTGTTCTCCCAGAGGACAATGACAACTTCATGGATAACCTCATTGGCCACGCGGAAAACAAAGACTTCATTGTTCAGATTGCTTCCTTCTTCACAGAGGAAGAGGAAGATGAGGCAGAAGGAAACATTTTGCTTGAACACCCCAATCTCCTGTTTGTTGGACCTCAGGGAGTAGGCAAAACAACGTGTGCTTTTGCCGTAGCAAAAGCAATGGTGGTACCCATTGTAGTTATCGACACCCAGAATCTTGTCACTGCAATGCCTGACCACAGGCAATTTAGTAGGGTCTTCGGTGGACTAAGTAAGGTCCTTGACGCCGTTGGCGGCGCAGTTGTTCTTTTCAAAGAAGTACAGTATATCAATTCGTATAGTCAAAACAACAACATAGCAGTATCTACTATGATCTGCTCTTTGATTCGAAACTATCCCGAGTGTCTGTTCATTGCCACTACTTCACAGGAAGAAGTTGCTTTCCAGCGATTCTTTCTTGAAGAAGGCGGTTTTGAGATTCCGGTAACCTTCGAACTTCCGAATCATGCAGAACGTGAAGCATTGATTCGTAGATTCATTTCTATTTACCCCCATGAGGACGATATCGATTATGATAAGCTTGCTAGAGACTTTATTGACTACAGCGGTGGAGACATCCAGAAGACTCTTAAGGCGGCATGGTATCAGTGCCGAATTAAGAAAATTCCGAAGCTCAACTACAAGATGATCAACGAAGCCATTTGGGCTGAGCAGTACGGACGTGAAGTTAAAAAGATGCAGGAAAAGGAAATTCGCCTTACTGCATACCATGAAGCAGGTCACGTAATTGCAGGCTTCTATGGCTGCCCTAACTATCAGGTTAGCAAGGTAGAAGTTCTTCGTCGCCAAGAGTCCCTTGGTCTCACGATGGGTGAAAATGACGAAGAAAAAGAGTCCTACACAATCGAAGACTTGGAAGGACGAATTATTCTGAACTTTGGTGGCAAAGTTGCAGAAGAACTCACATTCCATACTTCTACTAGTGGTGTTGTTCAAGACCTCGCTAATGCTACCGTTATTGCCGTTCAGATGATTAAGCGGTGCGGTATGGATCCTGATTTCGGTCCAGTCTATGTAGACGATGAAGTTTTCCCGTCCAATATTTTGGATGATGACGCAGATGTTAGAGTGCAAAACCTTCTCAAGCGCCTCTATCAGAAAGCTATCACTATTATGCTCGAGCATAAAGACAAGCTTATTCTGATTGCAGAAGCTCTGTGCAAGAAAGAAGTGCTCTACAAGGAAGAGGTTCTTGCTCTTCTTAATCAATAACAAAACAACCGGTTC
>JAEEYG010000086.1 GCA_016291695.1 Clostridia bacterium
TCATTACAAATAGCTTCGAAAACATTATTCAGTATAATATCTTCATCACACCAACCGCCGACAGACACAAATACTTTTATCCCATGGCTTTTAGCAATACTCACGACTCTTCTAACATCTTCTTCATTTCGAAAGTATACCGTACCATCCTCCCTGGGAAGCAAAAAAGCATAGTTCAAGTGAGTAAGTACACTCAGATTAAGCTTTGAGAGAACGTCCTGCCGTTCAAAGGAATTATAATACCCAATAATCTTCATTGAGAATCCCTCCTACAAGAAATTATTCTTATTTACAAGGCAACCATGTTTTTGAGGAATTTTAACATATATTTCCACGTTAATCAACTTGTCTATATATATAAGCATTATCTAAAGTAACTCATCAATTATAAAATGCATGACATTATCCCATTCTTCTTCATTTCCATACCAAAAATTGGGGTTTTGTACTGGATCGCTGCCATTTTTGTGAACATCATGAAAGAAGAATTCTATAATTCTTGCATTCCTGCTTATTTCCTTAGTATGAATTCTACCCGATCCGTTTTTTCTATTATGAACGTTTACGAGTGTAAAGTCTTTGCCACTATACAACTTAGTAAAATTTTGTATAAAGCACTTTAGGCTTTGATAACTTGCAGCATGATTAGAAAGAATGATAATCCTTTTCTGCTTTTTTATAGCAGTATTCAAATCATTAAACCTTTTCTTCATGAGCTCAACAAATTCGGAAACAGCAATATCAAGGGCTTTTTCACTAGAAACATGGTGCATAGATACTATATGGTTTTTTGTATCAACAACATATCTAAGCTTTTTAGTTTTATTTAGTCTTTCAGGATATTCTTTGTAATCATTAAAAAAATCTTTAAAACCGGTTTTATACAAATGAGTTGCATCTTTTAATGAACAAATTTGCCAATCTAGCGGAAAAGCTTTATCTCTAAGCTCATACTTTTTTAAATAATGCGTTGGCCTACAATTAGGTCCACCAGAAAAAATCAAAAAATCATTTTTCATCATATATTCTCCATGACTATTTTTTGACAAATGCAATCATCTTGCTATATGTGTCTAAATCATTATTAAGTAAATAATATAAGCATGATAGATGGTAGTTGCTAAGTATTTTATTCTTGTTTTTATAATCACTAATTGAAAAGTATAATTCTCTTAAGTTCGCGATTAATTCTTTTACAATATCAGAATTAATTAGCTCCTGATTATCAGAGCAATAAACTCTTTCAACCAAAGTTAAAGTGTTTCTAATGTAGCCCATTTTTATTTCATTGATAAGTGTAGGAACATGCTCTGTCAAGAAACTATATCTTTCATTTATGGCCAAATAATTATCATTTAAATTTTTACTAGTATATTTTTTATTGGTAATGCTATCTTCTCTACCTACTAGATAATGATAGTAAACATTATCTAGCAAAACGGTCTTATCAGCATTGTAATATATTTTAAATACAGTAGCAGAGTCTTCATAGATTCTATTTAATGGGAATTTAATATTATCTAATGCACTCCTAGAATATAGTTTAGCAACTGGATAATCATAGTATGCGCCAACTGAAATCAAATTAAAAATCGTTTCAAGCTTGCTGTATTCTTTATATCCACTTACATTTCCGGCTTTTAAAAGGTCTACATTCTCACCTTCATATACCTTGTCAACATTACACATAGCTATCTCGCAATGTGTTTCTTTTAGCACCTCATAAAGATTCTTAATAGCATCTAATGAAATTGTGTCATCACTATCAACAAATATAATATAGTTTCCTTTGCTTCTATCAATTAATTCGTTTCTAGAATATGCCACTCCTCTATTTTCTCTACTTATTATATTTATTCTCTCATCTTTTTTTGCATATTCATTCATAATGTTTAAACTGTTGTCTGTAGAGCCATCATTCAAAATTAATATTTCCAAATTCGTATAGGTTTGATTAACAACAGAGTCCAAACATTTAGCCAAATACTTTTCAGTATTGTAACA
>JAEEYG010000087.1 GCA_016291695.1 Clostridia bacterium
GCTTATATGGGCTTATTTTGGACTTTTTTCTTGTTAAAAAAGCATTTTGTGATATAATTATGTAAATTACGCTTTTGGAGGTGAAAATATGGAAACAATAGCTGCAATTTCTACAGCACTAGGATATGGTGGTATTGGAATTGTAAGAATTTCAGGCGATGAATCATTAAATATCGTTAATAAGATTTTTAAAAGCAAAAAGACTATTAAAGATCATGAAATTGTATTTGGAAGAGTTTATGATAATAATGAAATTGTAGATGAAGTATTAGTTTCATATTTTAAATCTCCACATTCATATACTGGTGAAGATACAGTTGAAATTAATTCTCATGGAGGAATTATTGTACTAAGAAGAATACTAGAATTAGTACTTAAAAATGGTGCTCAAATGGCTGAGCCTGGTGAGTTTACAAAGCGTGCCTTCATGAATGGAAAGATGGATTTAACACAAGCCGAATCAGTTATTGACATAATAAATAGTAAGTCAACTAAACAAAATAAAATTTCTGTAAATCAATTAGAAGGAAAGTTAGGTGCCGAAATAAAGAATATTAAAAATAGTTTATTTGATGTTTTAGTTGATTTAGAAGCAAATATAGATTATCCAGAATATGACATAGAAGAAATTAGCAAAAATAAGGTAGCTGAAGTGACTAATAGCGCAATTAAGAGATTAGCAAAATTATCTGATTCTTTTTATGATGGAAATATAATAAAAAACGGTGTAAATGTTGCTATTGTCGGCAAACCTAACGTTGGAAAGTCATCATTACTTAACACATTACTTGATAAAAATAGAGCTATTGTTTCAGATATTCCAGGTACTACTAGAGACACTATTGAAGAAACTATAATTATTAATGGAATTTGTTTTAATTTTGTTGATACAGCAGGTATTAGAAGCACAACGGATGATATTGAAAAAATAGGTGTAGATAAGAGTTTTGAAAGTATAGATAATGTAGATGTTGTAATTCTATTATTGGATTTATCTAAAGACTTAAACTCTGAAGATCAAGAAATAATAGATTATACTAAAGATAAAAAGAGGATAATTGTGGCTAATAAAGCTGATTTGGAGACATTTACATTAGATAGATTAGTCAATGTTGGCACGATTAAAAATGATGAAATTTTGACAATTTCTACTAAAGAAAACGATGGAATCGAAGAATTAAAAAATAGACTTACAGAATTATTCGATTTAAACACAATTGAATTAAACGATGAGAATATTATTACAAATGAAAGACATAAATTAATAATAGATAAGGCTTTAGAGGCACTTATAAATGTCAAAAATAGCATAAATGATGTACCACTAGATATGATATCAATTGATATTCAAAACGCTATTAAGCAATTATGTGAATTGACGGGTGAAAGTGTTTCTGAAGAAGTAATTAATGGTATATTTAAAAAGTTTTGTTTAGGAAAATAAAAATGTTTCACGTGAAACATTTAGAAAGGATAAAGACATGGAATACGATGCTGGAGAATATGATATTGCTGTAATTGGAGCCGGACATGCTGGATGCGAAGCGGCTTTAGCAGCGGCTAGACTTGGTAAAAAAACAATATTGTTTACTATAAACATGGATACTGTAGCTAATATGCCATGTAATCCACATATTGGGGGAACGTCCAAAGGACATCTTGTAAAAGAAATAGATGCTTTAGGTGGAGAAATGGGTAAGAATATAGATAAAAGCTATATTCAACTTAAAATGCTTAATAAGTCAAAAGGTCCAGCAGTATATTCATTGCGTGCACAAGCAGACAGAAGAAAATATCAAGAAGAAATGAAGCATACTTTGGAATTGCAAGAAAACTTAGATTTAAAGCAAGCTGAAATTACGGATATTATTATAGAAGATAATAAAGTATGTGGAGTTGTTACAAGAATTGGTGCAAAGTATTCTTGTAAATGTCTAATTATTGCTACCGGAACATATCTAAAAGGTAAAATATTTATTGGCGAAGAAAGTTATGAAAGTGGCCCTGATGGCGTATTTCCAGCCATGTTTTTGACTTCAGCGTTAAACAAAATTGGAATTCAAACTAGAAGATTTAAAACAGGAACACCTGCTAGAATTAATAGAAGAACTATAGATTTTTCAAAAATGGAAATTCAAAATGGTGATGACAACATAGAATTATTTTCATTTGAGAATAGTGATAAAAAAGCAAAGATAGATATTCAAAAGCCATGTTATTTAACTTATACAAACTCTGTAACACATGATATTATCATGAAAAACCTTAGTAGATCTCCATTATATGGTGGTGAAATAGTAGGTGTTGGACCAAGATATTGTCCTTCTATAGAAGATAAAGTTGTTAGATTTAAAGATAAGGAAAGACATCAAATTTTTGTTGAACCATTGGGCGAAAATACCGAAGAAATGTATATTCAAGGCATGTCTAGTTCACTTCCAGAAGATGTTCAACTAGCTCTTTACAGAACTGTACCAGGCCTTGAAAAGTGTGAATTTACAAGAACAGCCTATGCTATTGAATATGATTGTATTGATTCTACCGACTTAAAAAGTAGCCTAGAACACAAAGTTATTGACGGTTTGTTCTTTGCTGGACAAGTTAATGGTTCTTCTGGGTATGAAGAGGCTGCGGCTCAAGGGTTAATAGCAGGTATTAATGCTTCACAAAAGCTTGATAACAAAGAACCTTTAATACTTGATAGAAGCCAAGCATATATTGGAGTTTTAATTGATGATTTAGTTACAAAAGGAACAAACGAACCATACAGAATGATGACATCTAGAGCAGAATATAGACTAATCTTAAGGCAAGATAATGCTGATTATAGGCTAACTCCGCTAGGATACGATATTGGCTTAATTAATAAATCTCGATATGAAAAGTTTCTTAAAAAATATTCTAATATTGATAAAGAAATAGATAGAGTGAAATCTTTAACTATTAAACCTACAGAAAAAGTTAATAAGTTTCTATCAGTTAATAATTCTTCTACTATTTCAAATGGAATAAAACTATCAGAACTTATAAAAAGAAGTGAATTAAACTATGATTTGCTTAAAGAAATTGATGATGATAGGCCTTTACTTAATCAAGAAGAACAGGATGAAGTAAATATTGAGATTAAATATGAAGGTTATATAAAATTACAATTGGAAGAAATTGAAAAGTTTAAGCAATTAGAAAAGAAACTATTACCAGATGATATTGATTATGAAACGCTTTCAGGTCTTAGACTTGAGGCAAGACAAAAGCTAAACAAATTTAAACCATCATCTGTAGGACAAGCGTCTCGTATTTCTGGAATATCTCCAGCTGACATTTCTGTTTTACTAATTTATTTACATGAAAAAGAGAAAAATGTTTCACGTGAAACAAAATAAAAATATAAGGTGAAAATATGAATTTTGAAAATGCAAAAGAATTATTAAAAAAGAATAATATAGAATTATCAAAAATACAGTACGACAAATTTTCAAAATATGAAGAATTATTACTTGAATGGAATTCAAAAATCAACTTAACGGCAATAACAGATGATAAAGACATATGGATAAAACATTTCCTGGATTCTTCTACTGTATTGAGCTTGATTAAAGATAAGGCCAGCATCATAGACATAGGAACAGGTGCTGGTTTTCCAGGTGTGCCATTAAAGATTATGAACGATTCTTTAAGTGTTACATTACTAGACAGTCTAAATAAACGATTAATGTTCTTAGAAGAAGTATGTAACAAAATAGAACTATCAAATGTTGCACTTGTTCATGGTCGTGCGGAAGACATCGCAAATAATAAATCGTATAGAGAAAAATATGATGTTGCAATTTCTAGAGCGGTTGCAAATTTATCAACTTTAGCTGAATATTGTATTCCTTTTGTGAAAGTTGGAGGATATTTTATTTCCATGAAAGGCGGAAATTGCAAAGAAGAAATTGAACAAGCTAATGGAGCTATTAGTATATTAGGAGCCAAGATTGAAAAGATTATAAATCTAACAATTTCTGACGAAAATCTAGAAAGAACTATAATAATCGTTAAAAAAGTGGAAAAAACTAGTAAAATCTATCCTAGAAAAGCAGGAACACCATCAAAAAAACCATTAAAATAGCCATTGCTTATATTCATTATTTACTTTTAAATATCAAAAATGTATAATTTTAAGCAGAATATAATCTGCTTAAAAGGAATGATGAAATTGGGTAGAGTAATTGCGATTGCAAATCAAAAAGGTGGAGTCGGGAAGACTACAACCGCAGTCAATTTAAGCGCTTGTTTGGCTCTTCAAAAGAAAAATGTACTATTAATCGATGCTGATCCTCAAGGAAATGCTACATCTGGTGCGGGCGCAAGCAAGGAAGTTGAAAAATCAACGTATGATGTAATACTAAATGGGGTAGAAATCAACGAAACAATTCAAAAAAGTTCGGTGACTAATCTTTTTGTCTGTGCTTCTAATATTAATCTTGCTGGAGCTGAAATTCAGCTTGTATCTGTAGCTTCAAGAGAATATAAACTAAAAGAAGCAATCGAAAAAATCAAGAACGAATTTGATTATATATTAATAGATTGTCCGCCATCTCTTGGTCTAGTCACTCTTAATGCTCTTACTGCAGCAGATTCAGTACTGGTTCCAATTCAATGTGAATATTATGCATTAGAGGGTCTTGGACAACTTATGAGCACAATTGATTTGGTTCAAAAACACTTTAATAAAAACCTTGAAATAGAAGGTGTTGCACTTACTATGTTTGATGCCAGGACAAATCTTTCGATTCAAGTAATTGAAGAAGTTAAAAAGTATTTTAAAAACAAAGTTTATAGAACAATCATTCCTAGAAATGTTAAATTAAGTGAAGCTCCAAGCTACGGATTACCAATAGCACTTTATGATAAAGGCTCTAAAGGAGCAACCGCCTATATGAATTTAGCTAAAGAGGTTATTAAAAATAATAAATAATTATTTTAATGGAGGTACCAATAATGCCAGCTATGAAAAGTGGACTTGGAAAAGGCCTTGACGCGCTATTTCCTTCTAACGTTAATGTTGATATATTATCTAGTGATCCTAAGGATGCGGTTATAGAGCTTAAAATAAATGATGTTGAGCCAAATGTTAATCAGCCAAGAAAGACTTTTGATGATGAAAAAATCGAAGAGCTTGCTAATTCAATTAAAGAAAACGGAATAATTCAGCCTATTATAGTTACTAAAAAAGATAACTATTATCAAATAATTGCTGGTGAACGTAGATGGAGAGCTTCAAAAAAGATTGGACTTAAGACTATACCTGCGATTGTACGTTCTTATGATGATAAAAAGACCAGAGAAGTCTCTTTAATTGAAAACATACAAAGAGAAAATTTAAATCCTTTAGAAACTGCAAAGGCAATCAAGGAATTAATGGACGAACACAACATGACTCAAGAAGACGTTTCAAAATCTCTAGGAAGAAGCAGAAGTAGTATTGCAAATACGCTTAGAATTTTGAATCTAGACGAGCGTGTTCAAGAAATGATTCAAATGGGCAAAATTTCTGAAGGACATGCAAGAACAATTGCTTCAATTGATAATCCTGCAAAGCAATATAAATTTGCTTTAGATATTATAAATTCAGAACTTAGTGTTAGGGATGCTGAAAACTATATAAAAGAAAATAAATCTGCCCAAAAAACAAAGGCAAAGTCTAAGCAAAAAGGTAAGTTTGAAATCATTACAAAGGATATAGAAGAAAGACTTAAACAGGCACTAGGAGCTAAGGTTACATTAAACGCTCAAACAAAAAGTAAAGGAAAAATCATAATAGATTATTACTCACAAGATGAATTTGAAAGTATACTAGAAAAATTAGGAGTAGAGTTATAATGATTTATCCAAAATTTTTGAAACCAGGAGATACGATAGGGATATGCGCGCCTAGTAGAGGAATTGATGCTGAAGACGAGGGATTTGACGTATCGATTGAACATTTAAAAAGCGAAGGCTACAACGTGATTGAAACAGAAAATGTTAGGACTGGAAAATTGCCATCAGCAGATGCAAAAACGCGTGCAAAAGAACTAAATGAGTTACTAAATAATGATGATATAGACTTTATTTTGTCAGCAAGTGGTGGAGATTTTTTAATCGAACTTCTACCATTAATTGATGAAAATATAATAAATGAAATAATAAAAAATAATAAAGCAAAATGGATTGCTGGATATTCAGATCCAACATTCCTTTTGTTTTATTTAACGACAAAATTTGACATAGCAACAATGTATGGAGTTAATGCCGGAAGTTTTGGAATGACTAAACTTTATAGCAATTTGCAAAATGCACTTGAAATGATTAAAGGACAAGTAAAAAAACAAGATAGTTTTACAATGTATCAAAGAGTATCATATGAAGAAATAAAGAATAACGGACTAAATGGATATATACTTACAACTCCTGTAGAATGGAAAACTCCAAATGGAGATGTAGACATTACGGGTAGAGTGATTGGCGGATGTATTGATTGTTTGAAATATTTAGTTGGAACAAAATTTGATTATGTAAGTGATTTCATAGAAAAATATAAAGATGATGGCATCATTTGGTATTTTGATAATTTTGCTTTAAAAGTTGGAGATCTTTATCATGTACTTTTTGAAATGAAACATGCAGGATGGTTTAAAGAAGCAAAAGGTTTTGTGTTTGGAAGAGTTTTATTTGAAGATAACGATTTTGTGATGAACTATGAAGAAGCTATAATAAGACTTCTAGGAAATGATATACCAATTATTTTAGAAGCAGATATTGGACATGTTAAGCCAACATTTAGCTTAATAAATGGCGCGATTGGTCATTTTGAAGCTAGCAAAGGAAAAGGTTCATTAGAATTGTTCTTAAAATAAAGGGGCTGGAAAAATGAAAAAGTACATAGTTCCAGTAATAGCATGAATTATTCTAGAAACAATTTGTTTTGGAATGGCGTTTATTTTTAGCAATTACGCGAAGGATATTAGGAGTAATATTTATATTTTTACTGGTTTCAGAAATAATATCTAAACAATTGAAAAATAAGAAAAAAGCGCAATAAACTGAGAATAATTGAGAAGAAAAATCCCCAAAAATCAATTGACAATAGGCAAATAGGGTGTTACACTAATAGAGCATGACACGGAGAGGTGGTCGAGTTGGTTTAAGGCACCAGTCTTGAAAATTGGCGTACGGGTGACCGTACCGTGGGTTCGAATCCCACCCTCTCCGCCAATCATTGTACATAGAAAATATGGATAGTTGCGAAGATATGTGAGATTCATTCGAACCCACGGTAGAATACAGGAGCACGAAGTGCGAACTGGATTCGGGTTCGCATTCCGAAGGAATCTGCGAGAACAAAGTTCGAGCATATCCCACCCTCTCCGCCAATCATTGTACATAGAAAATATGGATAGTTGCGAAGATATGTGAGGTACATTGTAAAAATTGAATATTTAAGCATTTCAAGAGTGAAAATTGAAGGGCATATAATAGTATACTTTTCACTTTTCACTCTTATCTATTATCTGATTATGGAGACATACCCAAGTAGGCCGAAGGGGGCAGTTTGCTAAACTGTTAGGTCGGGTAACCGGCGCGAGAGTTCGAATCTCTCTGTCTCCGCCAAAGCACCAAATGCAGATTTGGTGCTTTTTTTGTGCGTTTTTTGTAGTTGATTCGTAGCGGTGAGCATTTCTCGCCATGGACAGCGCTGCTGTCCGCTACGAATAATCTTAAAATTTTATCAAAAAAATGTTCAGGAAATGTTGATAAATGAGCGCTTGTGGCACATTTTTGTTTAAAAATTCAAATAAAAAAAGAGTAAAAACAACAATAATCTAGTAAAAAATGGTAAAAAATAGAAAAAATGGCAATTTTTATTAAGCAATCTATAAGATTTTATTAAAAATTAATTACATTCATACAACACTAGAAACAATTAAACTATACTATTATAGAGATATTAGACGCTGAAATAGTGCCACTGTCTGGAGGTTTTTATTTTGAAAATAAAATCAAAAATTAAGTATTTTTATACTTGTTTATTTATATTAATATTCATGATTTTGGAAACTATAAGTTTTGCGGCGTGTCCAGCTGGACCAGGCCATGCTACTGACGGCGTTGTTTATTCAATAAATGATCAAAGACATGGTACTATCTGTACAGAATGTGGAACGATTCTTACACAAGAAAATCATATTTTTAAGGCAGCAGTAGTTATTAGGGCTGCTACATGTACTCAAAACGGGGTATCTTCTCAGGAATGTAGGACATGTGGATTTATTAAAAGAATTTATCCTGCTGCTTTAGGACATAACTATGGAGAATGGGTTATAACTGATGAAGCAAATTGTACTAAAGCTGGTACTAGAGTTAGAACTTGTTTAAGATGTGGTAGTACTCAAAGTGTATCAGAAGATGCGCTTGGACATTTAGTTAATACCGTATGGTCTTATGATGATAATCATCACTGGAAAGTTTGCACAAGATGTAATGAGATTGTAGTAGCAAAAGAAGAACATGTTGATGCTGATTCAAGTCGGATACTGTGATGTCTGCGAAAAAGAGATGCTTGTTAAGCTTGCAGTTCCAACTATCAGTGGTACATATGTATATAATGGTACGGAACAAACGGCTGTTTTCATAGGACTAAATACAACACTTATGGACGTTGTAAATAATAAAAGAACAGATGCTGGTTCTCAAATAGTAACAATATCAATTAAGAACAAAAATAAATATGCATGGATTACAGGTGGCAATGCAGACAAAACTTACACATTTACAATTAATAGAAAAGGAATAGCTGCTCCTACAGCACAAAACTTTACATATGACGGAACGACAAAAACAGGCGTAGCTGAAGGTGTGGGATATACAAGAAATGGTCAATACCAAGGTAAAAATGCTGGAACATATTATACATTAATTAGTCCTACAGCTAATTACTCATGGATGGATGGAAATACAGGAAGTTTAAAAATTGCATGGAGAATAGATAAAAAAGAAGTATCAGTATACTGGGGAACTGAATTTGAACTTCCATATAATGGAACTGCTCAATCACTTCATCCAACGTGCACAACCGGTGTTACAGGAGAAACAATTCAATTTTCTGTTCAAGAGCATACAGAGGTTGGCGAATATACAGCAACAGCAATTCCAATCAAGGTAGTTGGTGGAGAAGCCAAATTAGAAAACTATGTCATAACAAATACAACGCATGACTATAAGATTGTTGCAAAAGATATTTCAAGTATAAACGTTACCTTAGGCGAGAATAGTTATATGTATGACGGAACGTCTCATACACCAACGGTTGTTTGTAAAGATGGTGGATATACATTAACATCGAATGATTATTCTGTTAGTTACGACAAAAATAAAAATGTAGGAACTGCAGATGTAATAATTACTGGTAAAGGAAATTTTAAAGGAACAAAAACAGTTCATTTTACAATAACCACAAGAAATTTAATTGTTGAGCCATTAGCAAATCAAGAAAAAATGATTGGCGTTGATGACCCAGAAATAAAATTTGAATATTCAAATAATGTAAATGCAGAAATTCCTTCATTTACAGGCGAGCTTTCAAGGGAAGACGGAGAAACCGAAGGACAATATGAAATTACACGTGGAACGCTTACACTAGTTAGTAACGAAAACTTCTTAGCAAGTAATTATGAATTTCAATTTGTTGAAGGAATAAAAATATCTATTAAAGATTATGACTCGTTTGTATTTGTTTGTAAGGTTCCAAAAAGTGGAAAACTTAGACTTCCAATTCCAAGAAACGGTGCAAACAAATATATGGTTTCATGGGGAGACGGAACATTTGACGAATATACGGACGAGGCATTTCCTATACATAATTATACAAATCAAGCCGAACAAGAATTCACAATTAGAATTGCGGGAATGTGTAATACTTTTGGACCAATCACTGAAACAGAAATAACAGCTACAAACATGTATTCAAATTATTGGGAATTTTCAAAGTGGCTTGTAAAAATCATTAAATTTGGAAATATTAGAGCAGAAAGAATGGGATTTAGTCAATGTAAAAATTTGACAGGACCACTTCCAAGCTTGACTGGACTTGAAAATCTTACAAGCGTCGAAAATATGTTTTACAATTGTGAAAAATTAAATATCACACTTCCTAGTGGAATGTTTAAAGATTTTTCAAAAGTAAGAAGTGCAAGAAATGTATTTTATGGATGTAAGTTATTAACTGGAACTATTCCATCAGATTTATTTGAAGGCTGTAGCTCAATACTTACCTATGAAAATGCATTTAAAGGCTGTATAGGTTTGGATGGAAATATTCCAGAAGCATTATTTAAAGATAGCACTAATGCTCAATCATTTGCAGGAACTTTCTGTGGATGTACTAGTTTAATAGGAATTTCAGAAAAACTATTCGAAAAAAATACTAAAAATGCTAGTTTTTCAGAAACGTTTTATAATTGCGTAGGAATTACTTCTATTCCGGAAAAACTATTTGATAAAAACACATTAGCAACGAACTATTATAGGACTTTTTATGGAATGCAAATAACAGAAGTTCCAGAAAAATTGTTCGCCAATGACGTAGTACTAGGTATATCTAATGACAACAATAGTAGAAATGATTATAGAGGAACTTTTGAAAATTGTGATCAAATTGCAAATCTAAATCTTGACATAAGCCTAATTGGTAAAGAAATGTTTAAGAATTGTTCAAAAATAAAATCACTAAATTTACCTAGAGTAGCAGAAATTGGTGAGAATGCATTCTATGCATGCAACAAGATGGACATAATCAAGATAGGTAGAGATAGCCTTGGAAATATTGGAACATTAGCATTCAAGTATACAGGTTCAGATCCGGCAATACTTGAAACTAAAATTAATAAAACAAATGAAAGATTAAAGAATTTTGCATGGGCTGATAACTCAAGAAGGGTTGATACAGAGCCTTCAAGAGGAAAAGTCGAAATTATAGCTCCAAAATATCCATATACTAATACAAAAGATATTCATCTAAAGATAACTTTAGATGCTGGCGTAAATAGTGATGACGTTGAAATTGCAATACTAAATGATAAGACATATACAATTCCAACGCAGGAAGAATTAGATGAAAATGGAGATACATCATTAGATATCTTTAATTGGCAACCATATACGTCTGAGAATAAGGAATGGACACTAAAAGACGTTGAAGGAGCAAGAACAGTATATGTTTACTTTAAAGATGGAGCAGGAAACATAAGTAACGTTTTGGTTGACTTATAATAGTAAAATATAAAGGCCAAGCGAGCTTGCTCACTTGGTCTTTTTCTGTAATATGTGGACAAAAAAGGCAATTTATGACAAAATAATATTGAAATATACATAGGAGGAATTTGAATGAAAAAGAATTTAAGTATTATATTAATTATATTATCTATAATAGTTTGTTTTTCAGCATGTGAAAAAGAAGAAAAAATAGCAGACAATGACGATAAATCAACAGAATATGTTTCTAAAATGCAGGGTGATGCTGCAAAAGGAAGCCAAAGCTATGTAAAAGAATATGATACATATTATAATTTAAAGCATACCCTTGAAGAATATGACGAAGATCTTTCTAAAATGTTTGATACTTCGCTTTTAAAAGAACAAAAGAATGCTAGTTCACTATATGATTCACAAGATCATGTGACAGAATGCTATATATATAATGAAAATGGAACATATATAGAGATTGCTAGTGTTAAATTAAAAGATAGTAGCGAGCTTATGTGGGCACTTGGAGTAGCCAATAGCAGAGCTACAAAGCTTAAAGAGGAAAACAAGAAGTTGGCTGAAGAAGACAACATAATAATAGAAGTGAATCAAGGAGTTTTAACATTGGTTGCTGCCACAGAAAATGCAAGCAGAATATCTGAAGATGTCACAGCATTCTTGAAGTAGGGGAGAGAGAATGCTAAGAAAGGATGTATAGTAAATGAAAGTAAAGAATCCAATTAGACTTATAGTTAGTATAGTAACAATTGTCATATTAGTAGCATTGATTGTTATATTTATATTAAATAATCAAGACACAAGTTCAAAACAGGAGAGTAAAAATTCAGAAGCTGGGACTCAAAATAGTGAAAATTATTCTACGGAACAACAAGTTTCGACAGATTCTAAAAAAGAGAAGTTAGACATCATTATAGACGAACTTAAAAATGGAAATCTGTTCTCTAAAAATAGTAAGGCAAAAAACAAAAATGAGAGCATAAAAGAATATGAATTAGAAGAGTACCCAGATGTTGATGTTGTATCTATAATAGATGAAAGTGATGAAGAGTATCAAGAGGCTGTAATCCTTGTGTCGTATGATGTTGACGAGTATGACGGACTACTTCTTAAGTTCATTTCTAGACTAGAAGAACTTAAGAAAAAGTATGGTGATAAGTATGGTGATTTGTTTAGACAAAATAAAAACGTTTCACTAAAACAAGAAGCAGGTAGAGTAACATTTATAGTATCAAAAAATGCATCTGAAATTGAGACCTCTATTCGAGGAATATACGATCGTTAAATAAAAGCTTCCGTAAATGTTTGAGAGATTTATCAAAAAATCCCCTATATATTAATGTATACTGTAACAAAAGATAACAAAATGAAAACAAATCTTAATAAACAGTGAAATATTTCTGTAACAAAAAAATCAAAGTGTACTTCCGTAAATACTTATAAGGTGATGAAGTCTGCAAATGGTATTGAAATAGCCATTTGCAGACTTTTTGCGTGTAGACAATATATTTAAATAAGAATATATTAATTCATAGTAATTTATATTATTTAGATGTAGTTTAGTAACGCTTTAAACGCCTACGTTAAGGCAAGAGAGGGAGACGAACATGAGCAAAAGATTTAAAAACTGTATATTGATTACAGCAATCTTCATGATGATTACACTACTATCGCAAGTAGCGTATGGGTGCAGTCAATGCGGAGTTGAAGGTTGGACACAAGTGACGGAAACTTACACAGGAGGTCAAACAGAAACACAGCACAAGAGCTACTTGTATGTATGTTCAAACTGTGGACAGCCTGGAAGTTCAATATGGAGGGATCACAAATACAACTCGGGACAAACGACTTGTAAAGTGTGTGGATATGAAAGCTCTCCGAGTCACGACCATACATGGGGAAGTGAAAGAACATATACAGTTGTACCTACATGTACAGAAGCTGGATCATATTATCTAACTTGTACAGAATGTGGTCAAACGCAGACACATAACGTTGCTGCACTTGGTCACTTGTATGGTGATTGGGTATACTACTCAGAATATCAACACCAGAAAATCTGTTCAAGAGATAGCTCCCACTTCGAGACAGAGAATCATGTTGATGCAAATGGCGATGGACTTTGTGATGTTTGTCATCACACGGCGTACACTGTATTACCTCTCCCTTATATAGTTGGTACGTACACATACAATGGTCTTGAACAAGAAGCTGTTATTTCAAACTACAATGCAAGCATAATGTCAGCATCAAACAGAGTTAGAACAAATGCTGGCACACAAAATGTTACAGTCTCTCTTAAAGATAAATCAAAATACATTTGGAGTGATGGTACTCAAAATGATATCTTGCTTATCTTCACGATAGAAAGGTCTGAGATTGCTATCCCTCAAAGCACAACTTGGACTTACACGGGCGAAACAATTAACGGCATTACAGCATCTAAATATATTACACTTGGCGGAACTTATTCTGCAAAAGATGCAGGAAATTATGTAGCAACAGCTACTCCTGATTTAAACCATAAATGGACTGATGGAACAGATAGCACAAAGAATATAAACTGGTCTATTGAAAAGGCAGTTTTAAGCAATGTTACTGGTAGTGATTGGGAGTATGATGGAAGTACAAAATACGGAATTCCTGAAATTGATGGTTTAGAAATCACAGGAACAAGAAGTGAGAAAAATGCAGGAAGCTATACTGTAAACGTAAAGCCAGATGCAAATCATACATGGAGTGATGGAACATCAACTGTTAAAAACATAACATGGAAAATTGAGAAAAAAGCAGTAAGTGTTGTTTGGGGTTCTCAAACAGTATTCGAGTATGATGGTGTGCCTCATGCACCAACTGCTGCAATTTCAACTGGAATTGCTGGAGAAGAAATCAACTTCACAAGAAGTACAAATACAGAAATTGGAAATTACACATCAACTGTTACGTTAACTGGAGTAACAGGTGGAAATGAAAGATTAAGTAACTATGAAGTTTCAAACTTGAATTGTGATTATTCAATAGTAAAAGTTGGAAATGTAAATCTTAACATAACTTTATCAAGTGAATCATTTACTTATGACGGATCAGCTAAAACTCCTACAGTAGTTATAAAAGATGGAACAACAACAGTAGCTACTTCTAACTACACAGTTAATTACTTAAACAATACTGATGCTGGAACAGCAACAGTTGTTATTAAATTTAATTCACAATACGAAGGAACATATTACAAGAATTTCACAATTAACAAGAAAGAAGTTCAAGCAAACTGGGATTCAGTAACAACAAAAGTATATGATGGTCAAAAATATGCACCTAATGCAACAGTAAATTCTGGTGTTGCTGGAGAAACAATTATTGTTAGAGTAGATGGTAGCAAGAAAGATGTTGGAAGTTATACAGCTACAGCTAAGATTTATGGAGTAACAGGCGGAAGAGGAAATACTCAAAACTACACATTAACTTCTGCTGAAAAACCATTTACTATCACCAAGAGACAATTAACACTTTCACCTAAGAGCGGTGAAGTAAAAGTATATGGTGAGACAGAAGCAAGACATATTCCTAATGTTTCAAATCTAGTTGCTGGAGAATTTCCAAACTCTGAAGGAACATTAAATAGAGAAGCTGGAAATAATGTTGGAACATATTCATTTACAGGACTTGGAACATTTAGATTATTAGACAGTGCAACATTTAAAGCAAACAATTATTCATACTCATTCCAAAACAATGACAACGAATTTGAAATAGTAGCAAAAGATTTATCTGATGCAACAATTACAATGAATCCAGCAGAGAAAAAATACTCTGGAACAGAAGTTACATCTGAACCTGTTGTTAAGGTAAATGGAAATACCCTTGTTAAAAATACAGATTATACAGTATCATATAGCAACAATATCAATGCAGGCATTGCAACATGCGTAATTACAGGTAAAGGAAATTACAAAGGAACAACAGAAGGAAAATTTGCAATTTTAAGAACTTCAATTACGGATTCTCAATTTGTAACGACAATTACATTGTCACCTTCTACAATGCCATACACTGGAGAAGAAGTTGAGCCTGGAACAATAGTAGTATTCAATGGTAAGACATTAGAAAGAGGCGTTGATTACGAAGTAAGCTATAGAAATAATATTTCTGCAGGAAATAATACAGCTGTTGTAATCGTAAAAGGAATAAACAACTTATTCTCAGAAAGAGAAGTAACATTTAGTATTAACTCTGGAAGCATCGCAGGTGAAGGAACATTAGAACCAACTGCAGTTGTATACAATGGCCAAGAACAAAAACCAGTTTTAGTAAGTTACAGATTGAAAGATGGTACAGTATTAACACAAGGAAAAGAGTATTCTGTATCTTATAGAAACAATGTTTCTGCTGGAACGGGTTCAGTAGTTGTTACTGGTATAAATGGTTATACAGGAGAACAAAGTGTTAACTTCGAAATAAGAAAAGCTACACCAAGACTTAACTTAAAAGACAGAACATCAATGTATACTGGAAATCAAGTAGCAATTGGTGATGCAACAATTACAGGAGTATACAATTATAAAAATGGAAACGAAACACAAGCAAAGAATTATGTAACATATAATTATTATGAAGATGCACAATTAACTTCAAAACTAGAAGGAGCTCCAAGTGAAATTGGTACTTACTATGTTCAAGCAGTTTTAGAAGAAGATGCAAATCATAATGAAGGCAAATCAAATGTTGCAAAACTAATGATTTATGGAACACCAACTGCTCCAAAGATAGTTGGTAATGATGGACATAAGCAAATTGCATCAGGTGGAACTGTAAGAGATGTCATTTACATAAACGTTTATGGTGGAGAAGTTGAAAAAGCAAAACAAGTTCAAGTAGATTACCAATATAGAGTTGATGAAGGAGAATGGGTAAACTACACAGAAACAATTGAATTATCACAAAATGGAACTCACAAAGTTGAAGCATATTCATACATTAGTGGTGGTAAAGATTTAAAATCTGAAATAACAACATATAATATTACAATTGATAAGGAAGCACCTGTTGTTTCTGATAACGATATTGAAGTTCCAGAAGTAACAAATAGTGTTGTTATAGAAGTAACAGTAAATAATAACGAAGTAGAAAGCATTTATATTTCAGAAAACGTTAATGACGTTCCAACAGATGATAGTGATTGGCGTAACGTTAGAAGAGGCGAAGCAGGAAAAACAATATTTGAATTGTCTCAAGGTGATGAAGACAAGACAATATATGTTTGGGAAAGAGACTCTGCTGGAAATATTAGTGGACCAATCAACAGAACAATTAAATTAAGTGCAACTAAGATTGGTAACCATAATCAAAATAGTGCATACTTATACTTCAAAGTAACAGATACAAATAGTAAAGTAGCAAACATTACAAAAGACGATGTTAAGATTTATGTAAATGGATTTGAGTCGTTAGGTTCATTAACAAGCTTAACAAAAGAAGAAATTTCAAATGGCTTTAAATTCGCTGGTGTAATGCAAAACATTACAAGTGATGGAGCACTAAGCTTTAAGATTAGCAAAAACCTAATTTATGATAAAGCTGGAAATAATCCATCATCAATGAACGAAGTAGTTCAAACAAACGAAATTACTGTAGATAATACATTACCAAGATTAAGCGCAGTTGTATCAGATAGACAAGTTCATGTTGAAGTATCTGATGAGCATTTAGCTGCTGTAATGGTAAATGGTGCAATCATAGGTAGAAAAAATGGTGCTTATGATTTCAAACTATTTGATGGAAGAAATGTAATCGTTGCAATAGACGAATATGGTAACGATTCAAGAGAAGTAATATACATCGATGGCGAAGAGACATTCAATAAGAGCGTACCAAACGATCCAGAACTTTATGAAAACATGAGTGCAGTTTACTATACTGGAAGCGGTATGAGTACAGCATCATACTTCAACAAATCAATGTATTCTTATACAGACGCTGAAGGAAACGTAGATAACACAACTTCATCTTGGGCAAATGCTATGACTCCAGATGGAAGTATGTGGGTATGGATTCCAAGATACGCATACAAGATTACATACTATGAAGATGCTGAATGTACAATTGAAACAACTCAAAAGACAAATAATGCAAAATATGAAATCGTATTCTTGAAAGATAGAACAAACGAGTGGGTTGACCAAAATGGAAAGATCAATCCATTACCAAACGGATTTACTGTTGCAAGAGCATTTACAGCAAACGAATCTCATGGTGGTACAAGTACAGAGCAAAGAGGTATTTGGATAGCTAAATATGAACTATCACTTGAAAAGTCAACTGATGATGTTAACTGGGCAGAAGATACTGGAGTAGCTTTAGGTGGCGGAAATACTCTTACAAAGAACGCAGGAAATACAACTGAGAACACAAGAGTAGTTTCTAAAGCTGGAAGAAACGCATGGACAGGAATAAGCGTATCTAACGCATACAAAAATGCATTAAATATGTATACAAATTATGGAACTCACTTAATGAAGAACAGTGAGTACGAAGCAGCACTTATTCTTGCAAATAGCCCATATGGAAGAAATGGAAACAATATTGTTCTAGATACAACAGCTGTAACTGGTGGCAGCGATTCAACAAGTACTACAGGAAATGAAACAGGTATATATGATTTAATTGGTGGAAATTGGGAATATACAGCATCATACTTAAATACAATTTCTGATAATGAAAATGTAAGCGCACTTTTAAACGGAAGCAATCCATCATTTAAAGAACAAATCAATGCATCAAATATAGCAGATTTAATACTAGACTATAATGAAGCAATAGTTATAACAAATACAAATACACAAAGCCCATATTTAACTTCAAAAGTTATATATAGAGGGCTTGATAGTGATGCAACAAATTTGGCAAGTATACCAACAAACGGTGCACCAAATGACAGAATAGGATATAGAGCAGTTTTATATCATAGAGATGATGGAATTTCACAGAAATTCACAGTTAACCACTATACACGTAATTGGAATTCTATGGAATATACATTAAATTCTACAAATACATATACAGGATTTGTAGGAGACACATTATATGCTGCAACATATAAGAACACAATTCCTGGATATACATTTGATTCTGCATACTTAACAGGAGATACAACAATTCCTACTTCAGGTGCTATAGAATCTTTTGAAATAAATAGAGATGGAACTACAGTAGTAAATCTATACTATAGAAGAAATTATCTATATATACAATATGACTTAAACGGAGGAAGAATTTCTGCAGATAGTCCATCATGGTCTGGAATGGTTGGAAACTTATGGGCAAATAATGGAAATACTAAATTCCTTCGTGGTGTATATGGTTCAAACGTAAATGGAATTAATACAGACACATATACTTATTCTGATACAAACGGATTACATAACTATAACAATAGAAGTGCTTTAAATACTGTTAGAGGAGGTTACCATATAGTTGCTGGATCTGCATGGAATTTGAAAGCAGATGGAACAGGAACACCATATAGCCAAACAAAGTCAAATTACTCTGCTAATACATTTGCTGGAGCTGACCTAACAAAGGGCGATCAAACAGTAACAATATTTGCAAACTGGAAGCCAAATACATATACAATTACATTCAATGCTAATAATGGTACAGGAAGCATGTCAGATATTTCAATGACATATGATGTATCTACAACATTACCAGCAAATTCATTTACAAGAACTGGATATGAATTTATGCGTTGGAATACAAAGGCAGATGGAACTGGTATTTCATACAATAATAATGAAGTAGTTAAGAACTTAACTACAACAAACAACGGTACAGTTACATTATATGCAATGTGGATGTCAGACTTCTCAATGTATTTACCAGGTGAAGAATTCAACGAAACAATAAAGAAGTTGGCAGGAGCAGAAAATCCTTCAGCAACAGACCCAGATAATGTAATTACAGCAATTAGTTGGAAAGAAGGAACAATTACAATAGACGATGTACCAACAAATGCAGTAAACGTTGCAACTGGAGACTCAATGCCAATCTATGCATGGATGGAAGGAACAGAAGTTAAACTTTGGAGCGAAGCTTCACAAATTAAGATAAATCCAGACATGTCATCTATGTTTAGTGAATTAGAAAAACTAGAATCAATAAATGTAATGCAAGATTTACATATTGCTTCAACTAGTGATGTTACAGATATGAGCGACTTGTTCTCTGGAGCAAAATCATTAGAGGAAATCGTTCTAACAGGTGTTGACACAAGTAGTGTTACAGATATGAGCGGTATGTTTGCTCATACAGAATCACTAGAAACAATCGACATTTCAACTCTTGACACATCAAATGTTGAAGACATGTCAGAAATGTTCGCTGGCATGAAAGAAATTGAAGCATTAGATTTAAGAAACTTTGATACTGAAAAAGTAACAGATATGAGTTCAATGTTTGAAGGCTGCACAAGCCTAGAAACATTAGACTTGAGTTCTTTTGATACTGAACATGTAACTAACATGGATAGCATGTTTGCTGGAGATACAAATATAGAAAAGATTTATGTATCTAACGACTTTGTTACTACAAATGTTGAATCTTCTGAAAACATGTTTACAGGAGATACAAATATTAAAGGTGGTAATGGTACAGAGTACGATGAAAATCACATCAATAAGGATTATGCATGGATTGATGGTAGAGAAGACCCAATAACTGGAAATGAAAGACCAGGTTATTTCTGGTGTCATGATGTGTTTACTATTTCATTTAACAAGAACACAGAAGACGACGTAACTGGAATGCCAGCAGCAATGTCAAAGAACTATGGTGAGCCATTAACGATTCCAAGTGCACGTCCTGAAAGAGCAGGATATGTATTCTTAGGATACATGGAAGAGGCTGATGGAACAAACACAGATTATGAAGCTGGCGCAACATTTACAAAGAATAACAACAAGACTTTATATGCTAGATGGGATTATAGTCATGATGTAAATTATACAATTAATTACTACACACATAATCTTGGACAAAACTTATATACATTAGAGCAAACTGAAACAAAGCAAGCATCAATTGCAGATAATATAGAAGTAACAGACCTTGTTAAATCTATCTCTGGTCATACATTTGATATGGCGTATATAACAGGTGATACAACAAGACCTACATCAGGAAACATAACAACAACTAGAATTAAAGCAGATGGTACTACAACAATTAACCTATATTATAGAAGAAATGCTTTGTATGTTAGATATAATGCTAATGGTGGAGAATATTCTGGAAACGCAAACTTTGTAATAGATGAAAACGGATTCTGGACTGGTAAAACAACTGGAACCAAGGCATTTATTAGAGGTGTTATGGGTGGAACTGTTGGTGATGTTAATGCAGACACTTATGCTACAACAGGAAGCCTTCATGATTACAATAATCCAGAATGGATTAAGTTTACTAAAGCAGGATATACTGCACAAGTAGGACAAGAGTGGAATACAGCTGCAAATGGAAGTGGAATGTCTTTTGACCAAGCTAAAACTGATTATCAAGCAAACGGATTTGCAGGAGTTGACCTAACAACTGGAGATAAGACAGTAGACTTATATGTAAACTGGAAACCAAATACATATAGCATCAAGTTTAATGCTAATGGTGGTACAGGTACAATGGCTAACCAAAGCATGACTTATGGATTAGCAGATGACCTAAATGCAAACAAGTTTACACGTAATGGATATACATTTGGTGGTTGGAACACTCAAGCAGATGGAAATGGAACAGCATATGCTGATAAAGCAAACGTTAACAACTTAACAGCAACAAATGGTGCAACATTTAACCTATATGCTCAATGGACAGCAAACCAATATGCAATCAAGTTCGATAAGAATGCAGAAGATGCATCTGGTGAGATGGCAAATCTTGCAATGACTTATGGACAATCTAAGAATCTTACAGCTAATGCATATACAAGAAGCGGATATACATTCGCAGGTTGGAACACAAAAAGCACAGGAATTGGAACAACATATACAAATGGACAAAATGTTAGTGATTTAACATCAGAGCAAAATGGTGTTGTAACATTATTTGCTCAATGGTCTCCAATAAACTATGAGATTAGATTTAATCCTAATGGCGGAACTGGAACAATGGAAACGCTATTAATGGTTTATGGTGTAAGTCAAAAACTAACAGAAAACACATTTACAAGAGAAGGTTGTTCATTCACTGGTTGGAATACAAAAGCTGATGGAAGCGGAACAGCTTATACAGATAAGCAAACTGTAAGCAACCTTGGAACAACAGCTAATGAAATTGTAAATCTATATGCTCAATGGAAAGGTAGAGAATTTGTAATTAACTATTATGTAGGAAATGGTGAAGTTGATGGAGCCGCTACATTAATAGGAACATCTAGAGCAAACTATGCAAGTTATGCAACATTAAAGACATTTAGTGAACTAGGTGGCAAGTTCCCATACAGCACAGCAGATCACGCAGCAAATAGCAGTCATGCAGACTATGGCTGGACATTCTCTGGTTGGACAACATCAATTTCTGGAACTAACAGAGAATATGAAGATGGAGCAAGATTCGAGTACAATACAATATCAGATATGAGCTTATATGCTGTAGGTGAAAAATCATTTAGATTCCATGGTGGAATTAAACCTACATCTGCATATAGTGAACAAAAGCAATACTGGAATCCATATACTAGAGATAATGCAAACTTCACAGAAATCACAATTCCAGCAGCAATTGATATAAGTGGTTGGACATTCAAAGGATTCCTAAATGGTAGCGATGAAGCAACAGGAACAATTAGTATTGCACCATCAGCAATCGGAACACATGTAAAACCTACATATGATATTAATGGAAATGTAAGATCAGTATATGAGAGACAAATCACAATCAAGTACAATACTAATGGTGGAAATGGAACAATCGCTGATGTTACAGGAACCCAATACTATAACACAGGAATATCTGCAACAGATTCACTTACAAATAATGGAGAGACAATTTCTGGATTAACAACTACTCTTGCTAATGCTATTACAAGAGATGGTTATACATTCAGTAAGTGGGCAGAGGATTCTGCAACAGGAACAGCTCATGATGCAGGAACATCATATACATTTACACCTGCTGTAAATAGTGATAGTACAACAAAGACATTGTTTGCTACTTGGGTAGGAAACAACTATACAATTAAGTTCAATAATAACAACGGAACAGGAACCATGTCAGATTTGGCTATGGTTTATGGAGTAAGCCAAAATCTAACAGAAAATACATTTACAAGAACTGGATATAAGTTCACTGGTTGGAATACAGAAGCAAATGGAAGTGGAACATCATACACAGATAAGCAAAGTGTAAATAACTTAACTATCGTTCCAAACGGAATTGTTACTCTATATGCTCAATGGCAAGGAGTAAATTATAAAGTAAGATTTAACGCTAATGGCGGAACTGGAACTATGACAGATCTTGCTATGGTATATGGAACAGCTAAGAGTTTAACAGCCAATACATTTAGCAAAGTGGGCTATAAGTTTAATGGCTGGAACACTAAAGAAGATGGAACTGGAACATCATATACTAATGGACAAAGTGTAAATAATTTAACATCAACAGAAAATGATATATTCAATATATATGCACAATGGGTTGGAATTGATTATACAATCAAGTTCAACGCAAACGGTGGTTCAGGAGACATGGCAGATCTTGCTATGGTTTATGGAACAGCTAAGAACTTAACAAAGAATACATTTAATAAGACTGGTAGCTTCTTTGCAGGTTGGAACACATTAGCTAATGGAACAGGTACTTCTTATGCAGATGAGGCAGAGGTTAACAACCTAACCACTACAGAAAATGGAGTAGTTAACTTATATGCACAATGGAGATTAAGAAGTATAAAAGTAACAATAAATAAAGATGGAGAAGCATGGTCTGAAAGCGGAATAAATGTTGCTTTATATCAAGGAAACACATTAAAACATGCATATAATACAGCAACAATCGGATTAAACTATGTAACATTTACTGATGTTGAACCAGGAACATATAATGTATGGGCAAGCAGAACTAATACGACAGCTAGCGAATTGACAAATATTGCAAATACAGGAGTAAGTGTACAAGTTACAACATTTGCAGATACCGCAATCGATTATTACACAATAACAAAAGTAGTAAATACAGGTTCTACACTAAATACTAAGTTAGACAATACTTCTGGAATTGAAGTTGCAACTGAAAAACAAGTTGTTAAAGGAACAACGTTAAGTGTTGTCGCAGCAGCTGAGACAGGATATAGAAATCCAGTACTAAAAGTAAATAATGTGGCTTCAACAAACACATCATTTACTATTAACGCTGCAATGAGCTTCGAATCAAGTGCTACAGAAAATACATATAATATTACATTTAATAAGAATGCTTCTGATGCAACAGGGACTACAGCTGGAATATCTGGTATTAAATACACTGAAGAAAAGACATTAACAGAAAATGGATTCTCTAGAGTTGGATACGTATTTGCAGGCTGGAATACTAAAGCTGACGGAACAGGAACAAGTTATTCAGATAAGGCAACAGTAAGTAAATTATCAGCAGAGAATAATGCAACTGTAACATTATATGCTAAGTGGACAGGAATCGAATATACAATTAGATTTAATAAGAATAATGAAAATGCAACAGGAACCATGTCAGATTTGGCTATGGTTTATGGAACGAGCAAAAATTTAACAGCAAATGGATTTGATTTAGCAGGACATTCATTTGCAGGTTGGACAACTAATGCAGATGGAACAGGAACAAGTTACTCAAACGAGCAAAGTGTAAACAATTTAACTTCTGAACCAAATGGAATTGTAAACCTATATGCTAACTGGACAGCAAATAATTATGATATAGCATTTAATAAGAATGCAGATGATGCAACAGGAACAATGTCAAACTTGTCAATGACATATGGAGTTGCTAAGAACTTAACAGCAAATACATTTACAAGACCTGGATATACATTTAGTGGCTGGACAGCTAATGCTGATGGAACAGGAACAGCATATTCAGATACACAGAGTGTAAACAACTTAACTACTGTTAATAATGAAACTGTAACAATCTATGCTAAGTGGACAGCAAACACTTATAAAGTTACATTAAATAATGAAAATGCAGACGTTGCAGGCACATTAGAGTATTATTATCAATACAATACAAAGAAAGTGATAGGCGGACATCCAACACACTTCTATGAGGATTCAGCTTTGACTACACCTATCAATAATGGCGTATTATATGAAGGAAACAATGGTGTTAAAATTAATGTGCCTTCAAAAGTAGGATATGGATTTAAAGGATATTACACCGAAGAAAATGGACAAGGCACTCAATACGTAAATAATGCCGGATATACTATTAATGATAGAGTGTCTGTAATTGGAAATGTAACATTATATGCATATTGGGAAGTTAAGAATTATGGCGAGTTCGATGGAACTACGGTAGTAAATTACTATGATACATTAGAGGAAGCTTTTGCCGGAGCAACTAGTGGAAGAACTATTAAGCCATTTGTTGGAATAACAGAAACAACGACAGCTACAGTTCCATTAGGAAAGACGTTAAGCCTTGACTTAAATGGAAAGGTTACTTCGTTAAGTGGAGCAGAAATCGTAAACAATGGTAATTTAACTATAACAGGTGAAGGAACTTTATCTGGAGATTACAATACAGTAGTTACAAATACAGGAACTTTTGTAAAAGAAGGAACATCTACAATAAGATTTAATCCTACAACAAATACAAACGAAATGGTAGATAGTTTGGCTATTATAAATTCTGGAATTTGTAATTTAAACGGTGGAACAATTACAGGAAAAAGAGCTGTTAGAAATATAGAGCAAGGTGCTGTAACAATTCAAAATATGACAATACAAGCTACTAGTGCAGGAATTCAAAATCGTGGTTTAAGAAATACAGAAGCAAATCCAGGATTAAGAATAATTAGTGGATCATTTAGAGTAACAAGTTCTGGAAATGTTGTTTCTACTACAAGTGGTTTGACAGTAATTGATGGCGGAACAATTCAAGGAACATCCAATGATACGCCTGCCGTTATAAACACAAATGGAAGAGTAATTATAAACGGCGGAACAATTACAAAGTCAAGAGATAGAGCTGTACTTCAATTGAATAGCACAACCGGCGTAATTGAAGTAAGAGGCGGAACAATTAATTCTACTCAAGGTGTTGGTATTAGTTGTCAAAATGGTGGAACAATAATTGTTACAGGAGGAACTATTACCGGCGGATCAAAAGGTATTAAATTACATGGCACAGCAAATACTTTAATAATTGGAACAAATGAACAAGTGCCAGTTGTAAGTACAGAAGTACCATCCATTACAGGTGGAACAATGGGTATTGATGCAGAAATTGGTGGAAGTGTTAAGTTCTATGATGGTGTTGTTACTGGTTCTACTGGAAATTCAATAGTAGGAGATGTTACAGATACTCCTGTAGGATACAGTGTAGTAAAGAACACTGTTGGAGGCACAGAAGAGGCAACATTAGACAATCTATATAAGATAACTCTTAATAGTGCTGAGGCAGACACTAATGGAACACAAGAATTCTATTATCGTTACAATACAACAAAGCAAATAAATGGACATCCAACATATTATTTCTCAGATGCTGAGATGACATTGCCAATTAACGACGGAACGTATAACGGTTCTGACAATGGTGTATTTATAACTATACCTACGAAGGTTGGCCATACATTTGCTGGATATTATACAGAAGCAAACGGAAATGGAACAAGATATATAAATGAAAACGGATTATGTATAGGTAACTTGTATTCAAGTGTTGCAAGCAACATCACTCTATATGCTAAGTGGACAGCAAATAACTATACAATTAAATTCAATAAGAATAACGAAAGTGCTACAGGAACCATGTCAGATTTGGCTATGGTTTATGGAACAAGCAAAAATTTAACAGCAAACGGATTTAGTTTGGTAGGATATACATTCTCTGGCTGGACGACAAATGCTGACGGAACAGGAACAAGTTATACAAATGAACAAAGCGTAAATAACTTAACAACTGTACCAAATGGAATAGTAAACTTATACGCTAAGTGGACAGCAAATAACTATACAATTAAATTCAATAAGAATAATGAGAACGCTACAGGAACCATGTCAGATTTGGCTATGGTTTATGGAACGAGCAAAAATTTAACAGCAAACGGATTTAGTTTAGTAGGACATACATTCTCTGGCTGGACAACAAATGCTGACGGAACAGGCACAAGCTATACAAATGAACAAAGTGTAAACAACTTAACAGCAACAGCAAATGGAATAGTAAATCTATATGCTAAGTGGACACCAAATACATACACAATCGTATTTAATAAGAATGCAGAAGATGCAACCGGAACAATGGCAAATCTACCAATGACTTATGGAATAGCAAAGAACTTAACAGCAAACGGATTTAGTAGAACAGGATACACATTTGTAGGATGGACACTAAATGCAGAAGGAACTGGAACATTATATGCAAATGCAGTATCAGTAAATAATCTAACAGCAACAAATAATGGAACAGTAACTCTATATGCTAAGTGGAGTGCACATACATATGAAATTTCATTCCATAAGAATGCAGAAGATGCAACAGGAACAATGGCAAATGAGGCAATGACATATGGAGTATCAAAAGCATTAACACAAAATGGATTTACAAGAACAGGTTACACATTTACAGAGTGGACAAGAAATTCAGATGGCACAGGTGCTGCGTATGAAAACAAAGAAGTAGTAAATAATCTAACAGCAGTATCTGGAGAAACAATAGACTTATATGCTAAGTGGACCGGAATTAATTACAAAGTAAGATTTAACGCTAATGGTGGTACAGGAACTATGGAAGACCAAGATATGGTTTATGGAACACCAACAAGCTTAACTGCCAATGCATTTACAAGAGTAGGATATGCATTCGCTGGTTGGAACACTCAAGCTAATGGAAACGGAACAGCTTATGCTAACAGAGCAACAGTAAGTACATTAACAACTACTGCTGGCGCAACAGTTAACCTATATGCTCAATGGACTTCAAGAGCAATTGTAATTGCAATTAACAAAGATGGCGAAGCTTGGACAAATAGTGGAATTAATGTAGCTCTATATCAAGGAGAAACATTAAAATATGCATATAGCACAGCAGACAAGAGCGGAGCAACAGTAACATTTAGTGATATCGAAGAAGGAACATACGATTTAAGAACAACAATCACAAATAATACTGCTTCAGATTTACCAGTATTAATCGATTCTGGAATTGATGTAGGAGTTACTGAATCAGACCCAATTTGCAACACGACATTAAACTACTACACAATTACAAGAGATGTAGAAACAGGTTCTAACTTAATTACAAAACTTGGAAATTCTACAGGAGCAGATTTAGCTACAGGAAAACAAGTATATACAGGAACAACTGTATATGCAGTTGCTGGAGCTGAGGCTGGATATAGAGCACCAGTATTAAAAGTAAATGACACAGCAACAAACAACACATCATTTACAATAAGTGAAGCTACAACATTTACATCAAGCGTAACTGAAAATACATATTCTATTACATTTGATAAGAATGCAGCTGATGCTACTGGAACTACAGCAGGAATATCTGGAATTAGATATACAGAAGAAAAAGCATTAACTGCAAATGGCTTTACAAGAGCAGGATATGTATTTGCTGGTTGGAACTCATTGGCAAATGGAACTGGTACAGATTATGCAGACAAAGCTACAGTTAAAGAATTAACTGCAACTAATAATGGAACAGTAACGTTATATGCTAAATGGACAGCAAATAACTATACAATTAAGTTTAATAAGAATAATGAATCAGCAACAGGAACCACGGCAGATAAGGCTATGGTTTATGGAACAGCTGCAAATTTAACTGCAAACGGATTTAGCTTAACAGGCCATACATTCGTAGGCTGGACAACAAATGCTGATGGAACTGGTACAACATATACAAATGGACAAAGCGTAAACAACTTGACAACAACACCAAATGGAATTGTTAACTTATATGCTAAGTGGGAAGCAAATCCATATAAGATAAGATTTAATAAGAATAATGAAAATGCAACAGGAACCATGTCAGATTTGGCTATGGTTTATGGAACGAGCCAAAATTTAACAACAATCGGATTTAACCTAACAGGTTATACATTCGATAAGTGGACAAGAAATGCAGATGGAACAGGAACAAGCTATACAAATGGACAAAGTGTAAATAATTTAACTACAGTATCTGGAGATATAATTAACTTATATGCAAACTGGACAGCAAGCACATATACGATTGCATTTGATAAGAACGCAGAAGATGCTACCGGAACAACAGCAAGCTTAGCAATGACTTATGATGTAGCAAAGAACTTAACACAAAACGGATACACAAGAGTAGGATATGACTTCACA
>JAEEYG010000088.1 GCA_016291695.1 Clostridia bacterium
CTTTTGAAAATTGCTTAGTATTAGGACACGTTCAAGATAAAGATGGACTTAAGATGAGTAAGCACAAGGGCAATGTAGTAGATCCTTGGTCAGTATTAGATAAACAAGGTGCCGATGCTGTACGTTGGTATTTTGCAGCAAGTTCATCACCATGGCTTCCAACAAGATTTTATGATGATGCTGTTTCTGAATATCAAAGAAAATTCATAGGAACATTCTGGAATACTTATGCATTCTATGTTCTATATGCAGATATAGATAACTTTAATCCAATGGAATATAAGCTAGAGTATGATAAGCTTTCTCAAATGGATAAATGGGTACTATCAAAGCTAAATAGCTTAGTAAAATTTGTAGATAGCAACATGATGGAATACAAAATAACTGAATCTGCAAGAGCAATCCAAGACTTTACTGATGAGCTTTCAAACTGGTATGTAAGACGTTCAAGAGATAGATTCTGGGCAAAGGGAATGGAGCAAGATAAGGTAAATGCATACATGACTTTATACACAACACTTGTTACACTTGCAAAAGTATGCGCACCATTTGTACCATTTATGACAGAACAAATCTATCAAAACTTAGTTGTAAACTTTGACAAAAATGCACCAGAAAGCATTCACCTATGTGACTTCCCAGTTGCGGAGGAAAGCTTTATAGATGCAAAATTAGAGCAAAATATGGACTTAGTATTAGACATAGTAACACTTGGAAGAACATGTAGAAATGTTTCAAACATGAAAAATAGACAAGTACTTTCTAAAGCATATGTTGGAACAAAGAGACATTTAGACGAAGGTTATTATTACATCATAAAGGAAGAACTAAATGTTAAAGATGTTGAGTTTACTGAAGATGCAGGAAAGTTTGTATCTTACAATGTTAAGCCAAATCTAAAGACTTGCGGACCTAAATTTGGCAAAGATTTACAAAAATTAAGAACATACTTAAATGAAACTGATGGAACAAAATTCGTTGCCGAACTAAATGCAAATGGCAAAGTTGTAATAGAATTAGATGGCACAAAATATGAACTTCTTGAAGAAGACATGCTAATTGAGACATCTAAGTCAGATAAATACGTATCTGCACAAGGCGGAGATTTGACAGTAGTTCTTGATGTAGAACTTAACGATGAATTAATTGAAGAAGGTTTTGTAAGAGAGTATATCTCTAAGATCCAAAACCTAAGAAAAGATTCTGGATTTGAAGTTCAAAATCATATAGAGATGTATTATTCAGGAAATGATAAATTAGCAGAAATAATTTCTAAGAATAAGGCTCAAATAGCTGATGAAACTTTAGCTGATAAAGTAGAGGAAGCCGAAAAAGATGGAGCAACAGAGCTAGACATCAATGGAGAAAAAGTTAAAGTATATTTGAAGGTAGTTTAAGCCTATATAAAATACCCCTTTGAACAAATTGTTCAAAGGGGTAATTTTTGTCAGCTGGAGAACACATTGAATGGGCGAGAGTTTCCAGTATAAAGTTGTGCCACGAGAGATGCCTCCTTTGCCACTATTCACCTAACAACAGGTACTTCGAAAAAATTCCAGATCTTTTTTTTGCCCTCAACATGTCTCTGAGCAATAATCATCGTTGTTGCATTGAGGGTAAGAGCAGTGTAGGCAAGCACATCTTTGCGATAATTTGCTTTCCAGACCATCGCATCAGCAATCACCCTAGTTTCGTCAGGATCCTTATCCCAGAAAGTTGCGAGCGCATCGACCATGTCCCAGTAGCTTTGAGTACACCGTAGCATAGATACTCCTCCTTTTTAAAATCAGTCGTTTTCAAGGAACAAGAAGCGATTTATACGCTGATAGGTTAACATAAATTGTGAGAAAAAGCAAGAGTTTGTTACAGAAATTAATCTTTATAAATAGAATATAAGATAAACTATAGAAGGGATTAATTTAGATTCGTACACCGAATTAAGACTTCAATAAACTCTCATTCTTTTCAAAAATAGCTATCTTGAAATAAAAAAACAGTAATGATAAAATGATATCAAATAAAACTAAAGAGGAGAGAGTATGGCTACTAAAGAAGATACGTTTAAATATCCGGATGACCTCGTAGACAAGGAACTAGAGGTTATTTATTGTGGATTAATGCATATAAATCCAAAGTCTATTTCAAGGTATTATCTTGAAAATAGTGAGTGTTGCTTCAGCGTTCCAAACCTATTGGATGTATATAAGTTGGTTATCTTTAGAGAAGGACAGGCTTATGTTGCCGAGGCAGTCAAGAGCCCATTTTCTTTTCCAAAGGTTAAAGATGACACTCAAATGCACATTGATACTTGTAAGCAATATGCCGAAAAGTCTGGTGCTACGATTGAGGATACATTTATTAGAATTAAAAAGCTTTTCTTGCTAAAGAAAGCTTATAAAGTGGCGCCTACAGACGTTATACAAAATAAGATATTACAAATCAGGCATTATGCTCGTTACGACGAGATGACAATTGCCGAAATCGAGAGCAGAATCAACAATCTTGATTTCTTAAGTAGTATTAAAGAAAGCGTTATGAGTGAATACGTTACAGGTTTCTTACTTACTGGTGAGAACAACTTGACGACAGGTATTTCACTTCCATATCCAATTCTTACTAAGACTTTCAAGGGCTTTAGAAAAGGTGAAACTGCAGCATTTGCTATGCCTTCTAACTCAGGTAAATCACGTTTTGTTGTTTCGCTTCTTTGCCATATTGCATTCGTAGAGCATAAAAAAGTATTGTTAATTTCAAACGAAATGACCGAAGATAAAATGAAACTTTGCTTGATTACTACAATTGTTAACACGCCTGAAATTCAAGTGATTCATGGCCAAAAGCTTCATAAAAAAGAGGCTGAGCTTCTTGCAATGAAGTTTAGAGTTGATGAAGATAAAAAAGACCAAGTAGAGGTAGATGATGATGGATTCATTCTTCAAAGAGAAGGAGAAAGCCGTAGTGACTTTATAAAAAGGCTTAAAGCTACATCTGCTGAATTTAACAGTACTGTTGCTGTTACAAATTGGGTTGAGACTCAAACAGAGAACTCAATTTATATGGTATATACTTCAGACCATACAAATGATGAACTTAGAGACATTATAATGGACTACTATTATAAAGAGGGAATAGAGTACTTCTTCTATGATACATTGAAAACAGATATTGATAATATCGGTAATGTTGAGGAAATCAAAAAGACTGCCACTGTTTTATCTACTATTGCTCAAAAGCATGAAGTGTTCATTGGCTCTACATTACAGCTTGCAGAAAGCTCAACACCACCACTTAGTATGAACATTAACGATATTGCTACATCTAGAACAGTTAAGGAAGTTTTGGATAACCTTTGTCTAATAAAAGAAATTAATAATTCGACTTACGAAAAGTACGAAGTAAGTGATGAATTAGATGTTGATGACGAAGGTCAGAACCATTTTAGAGATTTTGAAAAACCAGATGTATTTAATACAAGATATTACGCTTGCGTTGTTGATAAAAACAGGGCAGGTGAAAAGCCAAGGATTGTATTTAGATTAAATCTAGACTACAACCAATGGGAAGAATATGGATACTTAAGATTAAAGCAGAAACCGATTGAATGATTTGAAAGAATTTCGGAGGAGTTTCGGGGAATTTCGGGGACACGACAGTGAACGACCGATTTGGGGAGTTTTGGGGACAGGACTTAAGTCCTGTCCCCAAAACTCCCCAAATC
>JAEEYG010000089.1 GCA_016291695.1 Clostridia bacterium
ATTAAACGATTCTCCATATTACTGGAATAACGGTCAACGATATCAGTTAAGATATGTAGATAATAAATCGTACGTACTATTCTACGAAAAAGACAAAAATTCTATTTTAACCCAACTTGAAGAAAAAGGAGTAGACACGAAATCATTGCGATTCTCTGAATATACTCTACTTCCCGAACATTTTTCAGACCAGGGAGAAGGGATTGAGTACTTTCAGTATTGTCTCAGTGCAGAAATAAACACAAACTATCAAATTATTTCAACCGTTCCAGAAATAATCTATACAAGCCCATTCCTTTGCTTACCACAAACAGGTGAGACTTTTCCACTGACAAATATCGTTTATGTATATGGCGGAGGAATAGGTAATATTAAGAAAATAGCTGAAGAATGTAATGCTTTACTCATAGGATGCTATAAAGCTGTACCTAACATGTACTTTGTAGGCTGTACCAAAAATTCAAAAGGGAATGCATTAGAAGTTGCTAATATCTTTGCAGAAAGCGGACTTTTTCAGGGTGCCGAGCCAAACATGCCAGCCATCAGACCTGCAGTAGTTCCTAATTATTTAATACATCCAGAAGATTATCAATAATTAACAATAAATATGAACTAACATGAGACAAAAAGAGTTTTTATTATTTGTTTCTTTGCCATTATTCATGTCTTTAGCTTCATGTCAAGACACACTTGTTGATGACAAATCATTAGAAACAAATTCTCTGGCCAATACCAGAGCAATAAATGAGCAAGAATTAACAGACTTCTACTGGAGCATGGGAGAAAGAATTTCTTTAAAAAGAAGTAAAGAAAAGTCTTTTGTGCTTTTTAGATCTTTAGATGAGAATTCTATTAAAACTATATTCTCCAAAGCACGAATACGCATGGATGCTGACAAAATCAAACCCTTTATTTATGATGGGACTGATAATACAGGTAACGCAGCAAAATCTTTTATTAATTATCAATGGGCTGAAGTTAAAGCATATTATCTTTCTTTTAATAATATTCCTGAAATCACATATGCTGCACCCTATTATATTGGACCTAATGGAGATGAATTCCCATTAACAAATTTAATATACGTTCATCTGAAAGACAATGGAGATATTAGTTTATTAGAGAGTTTCTCTAAAGATCTCAATTTTGGTATTATTGGAAAATTTAACGGAATACCAAACTTGTATATTGCTTCCTGTACAAAAGATAGCAAAGGTAACTCATTGGAAGTTGCAAATATACTCTATGAGACTGGACTTTTTGATGGAGTAGAACCAGTATTTATGTCAATAAAACCGTCTACCATTAATGACCCTAATTATATCTCTCAATGGAACCTTAAAAGTTCTAGTCAATATGGCATAGACTTTGACCAAGCTACAAGTATCATGCCAAGTTCGAACAATATCGTAATAGCAGTAGTAGATAATGGTCCAGACCGGACACACGAAGACTTACTATTAGATACTTATAGTTGGAATGCGGTTACTCAAACAAGTCCAAGTGTGTTATATACAAATATTGAGGATGAAGATACCCGGCATGGAACCATGGTAACAGGTATTATTTCTGCAAAGACAAATAACAACAAAGGCATTGCAGGAATAGCATCTACAGCAGGAATTAAAGTTATGTCTTTTAGTGTGAACTATGATAATGCTACATTGAATGCTCACTTGGCTGCTGCAATCATAAAAGCTGTTGACCAAGGAGCATCTGTAATCAATAACTCATGGGGTGGAGGTACTTCTAATCAAAGCATAAACTATGCTATCGATTATGCTGTAAAAAATGGTCGCAATGGAAAAGGTTGCATTTTGACTTTTGCATCAGGGAACACCAACTCTAGTAGTATTCAATATCCTGCAAACTACTCCCCAGAAACAGATGTTATTGCTGTAGGAGCAACTATGAATAATGGCTATCGATTCTATTTTAATACTCCCATGATTTATGCAGGCAGCAATTACGGTACTGGTCTTGACGTTGTTGCACCAGGTGTTGATGTCCCAACGACAAATAATGGTGGATACTATACAACCTTTACAGGGACATCTGCTGCAACTGCGCATGTTTCAGCAATTGCAGCCTTAGTGTTAGCAAAGAATCCTTTACTCTCATATCAAGAAGCCGCCTATGTGATAGAAAGTACAACCTACAAACAACTTCCTGGGTATTCTTTTACTTCAAATAAGATTGGTGGAACATGGAATAATGAAGTTGGATATGGCCTAGTTAATACTTATGATGCAGTAAATCTAGCAAATTCTATCTATAATTCTTCCTCTTCTTTAACAATACTGGGATCTAATTCCTTAACAGCAAACAGTAGTGGGTATGCAGGGACAACATTGACAGTATCACCGTCAAACTCTAATTATAGATATATTTGGAGTATTGAATTTGTTGGTCAATGCAATAGATGGTATATATGGCCTTCTAACAATGGTTATGGAAACACTGCTGACATTAGTATATACCTAGACCCATCTGATGCTGGTGGCTACTTTATTATTACATGTAAAGCATTTAACGGAACAACATATATAGGATCTGCTTCCCATTTTTTATCCGTATCTCCATAATTGTGCTAAAATCATACACAAGGGGGCTTTTAAATTACATTCCTTGTGTATGATTTCTTTTTGTTATATATTTGTGGTGATTTACCATCAATACTGATATTATGTACAAATATCGATTCCTCATAATAGTATTCTTATATGCCATGTCCATAACATCATGCGATAGTACTAATGCAGAACAAGATGCCATAGTAAACCTCAATCTTGAAAATTCTGCCAATGATTC
>JAEEYG010000009.1 GCA_016291695.1 Clostridia bacterium
CTTGTGAATTATCATTACAGATAGGGTTGTTACTTGATGTAACAATCTCTTCAGCAATAAAACCTCCATCAAATGTATAACCAAAGTTCTTTGCTTCATTTAAGCCCAAATTAACATATAAATATGGAATACCATCTTTATCCTTATTATTGTTTGTAGAATCAATTATATACCATTTTCCATTAATCTTAGTAGCATTCCATGCATGAGGTGCATTTTTCATTTTTCCTGTAACCATCATTGTTTCTAAATTAGCTTCGCTTGCAATTGCATTGTATGCATAAGCATAAGATTGGCAAACGCCAAAGTTTTCGCATAGTATTCCATAAGTATTCCAAGAATTTGGATACTTTCTATATGTTTCTCCTGCCTTATGATTTTCCGAGTATTCCATCGCAACATGATTATAACTACAATTTGCCTCTAAGTACTCATAAATAGCAATACTCTTTTCGTTGGCATCCATTCCAGGTTTAATAATACTATTTGCAACCTGTTTTGCCTTTTTATATATTGCATCCTGATATCTTTGAGTAGTAGCTTTATCTAAAGCATAAGTCATTTTTATACACTTGTTTTGAAGATCAATGTATTCAAGTTCACAAATCAATGGATTAATTACATAAGGGTTTTGATACCAAGCATATTTTAAATCAAGAACTAGTCTCTTCGAATTAAGTAGTTCAGGAAAATCAGCAAGCGAAATAGTCTCTTCGTGATTAATCATGCAAATTGCTAAGTACTTTTGAGCAGCAGTATTTGCAAATACAGGATACTTAGGAACTTCTAATCCAGGATTTGGTGTATTTGTAGGTGCTGCAGTTGGAGCTTTTGTAGGTACTGCTGTAGGAGCAGATGTTGGCACACTAGTTGGAGCCTTAGTCGGTGATGCAGTAGGCGCACTAGTTGGAGCCTTAGTTGCTGTTGCTGTAGGAATACTAGTTGGTGCATTATAAGGTGTGTTAGTTGGCTTAGCAGTATATGTAATAACAACAGTCGCGGTAGGTACTGCCGTACTTGTCATAGCAGGAACTATTGTTTGAGTAGGTACCGTAGTTGGAACATTTGTAACAACAATAACTTGTGTAGGTACAGGTGTATTAGTAATAATTGGAGCTATTGTTGGAGCAGCCGTTGGAACTGCAGTTGGTACAGGGCTAGGCGTTTTTGAAGGTATAGCAGTTATATCAGGCGTACCTTTTGGAATTACAGTAACAATTCCACCGCTAGAAGGTAATGGCTTTGTCTCAGCAGGTCTTTGAGTTGGTGTATTAGTAGGAGCCTTAGTAGGTATGTTAGTAACTTTTGGAGCTTTTGTCGGCTCGTTAGTAATAACTGGTGTAGGTGCACTAGTTGGTTTATCTGTTGGTGTTATAGGAACTGCGGTTGGATCAACGAAAACTAATTTAGTTGGCTCAGCAGTGATTGGAGCTGTAGTTGGCTTACTAGCAGGTACCTGAGTAGGAACTTTAGTAGGAACCGCAGTTGGAACTAAGGTTGGAACATCAATAGGTTTTGGTGTGGGAACCTTAGTAGGCTTTATTGTTGGAACCTTGGTAGGAGCTTTTGTAGGTGGAATATACTCTTCCGCCTTGATAACCTTTATAGCACCATTTTCTCTAACCATAACGTATGCAGGACTATCTCCAGCCACATAACTATTAATTGAATCTAATGGTGAAGAATATAATCCATTAGTAATCATTCTAGCAGTTTCGATATCTGCTCTTCTAAGTAGTGATGTTTGATCCAACTGAATCTTGGCTTCCTCAGGAAATTCCTCATTATTCTTTAAATTATAAGGAGAGTTTTCAAAATCCCCATCAAAGAATTGCGGTACATCAACAGGAGGAATCATTTCAAAAGGATCTGACTCAATTCTACCAGACTCAACCTTGATATTAGATATATGTTCAGCAGGGTAATCACCATTTGAACTTGAATAATATACAACACCTGTTAATTTTGTATTTGCAACCTCATAGTAATACTTAACTCTATTGCTATTAGAAGTAGAGTCAATCTTATAAAAATTGATAGGATATTCAACTACTGTGACATCATCTATCATAAGTATTTCAGCTCTATCTGGAAATTCATCCGAAAAATCAGACAAAGGTTTATTTAATCTCATAGGAATTGAATCTGCAATATTCCAGTCAACAACAGAATTACTAAAGAAGCTCTCATGTCCTTCAGCATCAACTGCTGTAACATAGTAAGTATATAAGCTCTCATAGTTTTGAATATTATTTATTTGCTTATTTGTGTCAGAATCGGTTCTATAAGAGATATTTTCAGCATTATATTTATCATTTACATATCTTAGAGTATTCGCATCTACAGTCTTTAAAAGTTTCATTGTATCATCAAACGTAAAAGCCACTTGTTCACGAGTATACTCTCTAACTTTTTTATCTGGAGCTCTTAAACCATATATGTTATATTTAGTAGCTCCATCAACTTTAAGCCACTTTACTGCAAATACTCCATCATCAGATGTATCAACAAATGCAGTAGGCGTAGAAATATAGTTTTTAACAGTAAAAGGAATAATAATTGGATCTTTTAGTTTAACTACCGTTTCGGAATCCATGTCATACCTAATGCAAAGATAATACATTGGAGCAAATCCCCAATACTTTCCCTCTTGATAATCTGTTCTAAACTTTGTTCCTAAAATAGGATTACCAGGCTTTACTACAACATCAACACCTGTTCCATTTCTGTATCCATCATTAATTTGGTACACGGTCGATGCCTCATTACAATCCATATCAGTATGAACAGTAATTGCTTTAACTGGATCTACATTACTATTAAACTTAAACACAAATTCTGTTGTTTGCTCAATATTATAAAATGGAGCAAATTTAGATTTGTTAGTATCTTCATCAAATTCGCTTCTAAGATTCTCAACAGAATAATATAGTTTAGGTTCATTATCCAGAAAGACAAGCTGCGTATCTGATGGAACATTGGTAAATCCTTGATTAGGTTCTTCAAACTTAATAGTAAGCATTGCTGTAATAACCAAAAATAGTATAATTACTGCAACTAGAATAATGCTTTTCACCGTCTTATTCATTTTTTTCTCCTTTGTTAAAATTCAAATTTTTTCTCCCTACTCATTAAATCATTGATTGCTTCAATCGGCGACTTTCCAAAATTTATAACTTTATATATTTCTTTAATAATAGGAGCCTCAACATTATATTTACAAATTAGTTCATAAGCTGCTTCAGAAGCGGTTATTCCTTCGACAACCATACCACCTAACATTTCTTTAGCCTCTTGAACTGAATGTCCTTGTCCAATTAAAATACCACAACGTCTATTACGACTGTTATCGGAGCCACAAGTAACAAACAAGTCTCCAAAACCAGTAAGACCATAAAAAGTATTGCTATCTTCCGCACCATATGCCTTACCAATTCTAATTATCTCTAAAAGACCTCTAGTAATAAGAGCAGCCTCCGTATTGTCGCCATATCCTAGTCCAGTACAGATACCAGCAGCAAGAGCAATTATGTTCTTAAGTGCTCCTCCAAGCTCAACACCTATCATGTCATTGTTTATATATACTCTAAAAATGTCGTTCATGAATAAGTCTTGCAAATCCATTGATAAATCTTTACTTTTAGAAGATACAACTACACATGTAGGAATAAACTTAGAAACTTCTTCAGCATGTGAAGGGCCAGAAATAACTGAAATAGGATTATCTGGCAATATTTCTTCAATTACTTGAGAATATACTTTTAAAGTATTAGCTTCTATACCTTTTGATGCTAAAACGATAATCTGATCTTTTGTAACAATATCTTTAATCTTTGTTACAGTTTCTCTTATAGCAAATGAAGGTGTAACTACGATAATAATATCCGTGCCTGTGATTGCCTCTTCAAATGAAGTGTAACTAACAACTCCGTCAGGAATTGTTACATCAGGTAAATACTTACATCTTCTTTCATTGTTAATAAGGTTCTTTTCTTCTTCAGAAAATGACCAAAGTTTTACGTTATGTCCGTTCTTATGGAGGATAAGACTAAGTGCTATTCCCCAACCTCCACTTCCAAGTATTGCAATATTTTTCATTACTGTTTTTCCTCTTCTTTCTCTTTCTCAGCATTTTCAGATGCTGTATCTTCTTTTTTCTTAAAGCTTATTCTATTTTCTGTACCTTCGTGAATTCTCTTAATATTTGCTCTATGTCTAATAAATACTGATAAAGCTAGTAAAATAGAAAAACCAATATAAGTGTATCTAATTAAAGTAGAAGATGAAAACTTCAAATCAAAAGTTCCACCCATAACAAATACTAGAATTGGATATAATAATGCTGCAAGCAAAGAACCAACTGAAACCATTTGAGTTATGGCAATTCCAGCAACTCCAAGTGCTAAACATGCAAGACCAATCTTCCACTCAATAGCTAAAATTACGCCAAGAGATGTTGCAACACCTTTTCCACCTTTAAATCCAAAATATACTGGATAATTGTGACCAAGAACAACGCAGATAGCTGCTAGCATTGTGCCATAGCACCATACATTGTTAAATTCAGCAGGATTTGCTTCTCTTCCATATTCTGCAATGGCATGAGCTATTAAAACAGCCAACACGCCTTTTAAAATGTCCCAAATAATTACTACTAAAGCAGGCCATTTGCCTAGAACTCTTAAAGCATTAGTTGAGCCGGCATTTTTACTTCCTTGCTCTCTAATATCACCTTTCTTTAGAACTTTTGAAAGAATGATAGCCATGTTAACGCTACCAAGTGCATAGCAAATCAATGCTATAACTACATACTGAAATATAACCATGATATTTCCTCCTTTATTTTATATTTCTTATAATTCGATATTATTCATTGTCATTATCTATACTATTTCCAACTAACACATAAAACTTATTAAGATTATCCATCACGATTACAGAATCAGAATCGCTACCATTATCATAATAAAAAACGTTACTATAGTTATCTACATTTCCTGAAATACCTATCGGAAGATAGCAAATCTCAAATAGACCATTGTTTTCCTTTATCAAAGCTCTACATGGCTTATTGTCATATAATACAATTGAATATACATTTCCAAGATTGATTACTTTATATATTTTATAAACTGATTGGTCTATTTTGGGCTCAGTCAAATAGCAACAATCAAAAATATTCTTAATATCTATTGTAGAATAATAATCATCAGCATTGTTTTTTATTAGATGATTATCGAGCATAACGTCTCCGGTGTTTCTATAAATTGTAATACCATTTCTATAGACAATTCTTTCGTTTTCATCTTTATAAACTTTTATATAATATAATTCATTATTGTAAGTATAAAATACGTAATCAATATCTTGATTTAAGTATATTGCTTGAGGCACTATTTCAATATCATTCTCATAAAATAAGTAGCTCTTTTTAGCTTGATTAAAAGTTGGAAGCTTTAGTGAAATACTTGAACCGGTAGTCTCCAATTTTGCATCAACTAAATTAGTGGCTGTTGTAGAAGTATCTGGAATAGATAGAACATTTTTATATAAAACGCCATTAATCTCCATTGGCTCAAGCGGTTCATAAGAAAAAGCTTCTTGCGACTCCTCAGAAGAGGTAGCAACTGTTTTAAACGAGTACTCTTCTTTGTTACTAGTAAAAACTCTTTCCGAATCATTTGAGTTCACAGTGTCTTTAGGAGTTACTATACCAGTGCTTGAACTTTTTTTATTTCCACTATAAGATAGCCAAACAACAACTGTTGCAATAATGATAAATACTATCAATATTGCTACTATAACCTTAAACCATACATTTTTCATTTGTACGTCTCCTTATTTAGTATCTTGTTTTTCTACTATACTTACAATTTTGCTTTCCAATTCTTTTATCTTGTCTGTCAATTCTTGAATTGCAATGTCTGATGTTTCTTTCTTCAAATTATCTTTAATCATTAATGACATATCTTCAAGCTCTTCCTTAAGAGTATCAAGTCTTTCAAGAAGCTCAAGTCTAACAAATTTGTACTCATTAGGTGACTTAATTTCGCCAGTCTTAACGCATCTATCAGCAGATATATCAAAAACATCGCCTCTATAAGGAATATCAACTTTGATGTCATAATTTCCACGAATATCATCATATAAGCTAAGCTGTGATTCTTCCTCGCCATGAACTAAAAATATCTGCTTTGGCTTTTTCTTGAAAGAATCTATAAATCTAAGTAGTCCAGACTTATCTGCATGTCCAGAAAATGCTTCGATGTATTTTACATTAGCATTAACATGAATTTCTTCGCCAAAAATTTTAACTTGTTTTGCTCCATCAACAATCTTTCTGCCAAGAGTACCAATTGCCTGATACCCAACAAATAGAATTGTACTATCATGTCGCCATAAGTTATGTTTCAAATGGTGCTTAATTCTACCAACTTCGCACATTCCTGATGCAGAGATAATAATCGATCTGTTAGCTGTTTCATTTAACTGCCTTGATTCTTCTACAGTAGGGGTAAATCTCAAATCAGGAAAGTCTAATGGTTTTTTACCATCTTTTATATCTTTTTGAACATCTTCATCCAATACGTCTAAGTTTTTAAGAAATATCTCCGTTGCTGAAATGGCAAGTGGACTATCAACATATACAGGAGCATCCATAACTTCTTCAAATTCTCTTCTGAATTCAGGATCACTACTTTGTTTGCTTCTTTGAATTTCATATAGAATCTCTTGTGTCCTACCTACTGCAAATGATGGAATAATGACGTTTCCTCCATCTTCCAAAGTTTTAGAAACTATTTGCAAGAATTCATCTGCCTTATTATCTTTTCTAATATGGTCTTTATTACCATACGTTGATTCCATTACTAATATGTCAGCATCTTTTATCATAGTAGGCTCTCTAAGAAGCGGTATGTCATTATTACCAAGGTCACCAGTAAATACTATTTTAGTCTCTTCACCATTCTCAAACACCCAAACTTCAATAATGCTACTTCCTAGCATATGGCCTGCATCATTAAATCTGACTCTGATGTTAGGAGTTATTTGAATTTCTTCATTGTAATATACTTTTTCAAATAATACTTGAGAGTCGATTGCATCTTGAGCCGTATATAAAGGTTCAACAGGATGTTTTCCTTCTCTCATCCTTTTTCTATTAAGCCACTCAACTTCTGCCTCTTGGATATATCCACTATCTGGAAGCATTATAGAGCATAAGTCAACAGTAGCTTTTGTAGCATATATTGGCCCTCTATATCCTTCTTTGTATAATTTGGGAATTCTTCCAGAGTGGTCAATATGTGCATGAGTAAGAAGCATGAAGTCAATATCACTTGGAACATACATGAAATCTTCTGTATTAAGAAGCGTTTCCTTCTCTTGTCCTTGGAAAAGTCCACAATCAACTAAAAACTTAGAATTATTAGTCTCAACCAAGAAATTAGAACCAGTTACAGTTCTCGTAGCACCTAAAAATGTAATTTTCAAACAAAATTACCTCCTCTTTAGTAAAAAATGCTAATTATTATCCTCATCTTCTTCGCTCTCGTCGCTGCTGTCTTCAGAATCAGAATCTTCTTCAGATGTTTCCTCATCAGATTCACTCTCTTCATATGATTCAGAGCCATCGTCTTCAACTTCCTCTTCAGAAGTTTCGTCTTCGTCAACTACATCCTCATACTGAACGTACTCTATGCCAGCTTCTTTCATTTCTTCCCATTCTTCTTTTGAGATCAAAGTCTGACGTGGCTTAGAACCATCATAACCAGATATAATTCCTCTTTCTTCCATCTGGTCAATAATTCTTCCTGCTCTAGCATAACCAACTTTAAATTTTCTTTGAATCATAGAAGCAGATGCAGAACCTTGAGAAACAGCAAGTTCAATAGCATCAGTTAAGAACTCATCTGCATCTGATTGTTGTTCAGCAACAACTTGAGGTGGTTCAGTAAACTTTTCAAATGATTCAATCGCTTCTTGATTATATGAAACGCTTGAATTTCTTTTAATAAAATCAACAATGTCTTCAACTTCTTTATCAGAAACAAAAGTTCCTTGAATTCTAATAGGTTTAGACTCTCCAATAGGGAAATATAACATGTCTCCACGACCAAGAAGCTTTTCTGCTCCACCCATATCAAGAATAGTTCTAGAGTCTACTTGCTGTGATACAGTAAATGCAATTCTTGAAGGGATGTTAGCTTTAATAATACCTGTAACAACGTCTACTGAAGGCCTCTGAGTTGCAATAATTAAGTGCATTCCAGCGGCTCTAGCCATCTGTGCTAATCTACAAATTGCATCTTCAACATCACCAGGAGCAACCATCATAAGGTCAGCAAGCTCATCAACAATTATAACAATTTGTGGTAAGATTCCTTCTTCGCCCTCTTCATTTAATGCTTCGTTATAACCTCTAATATCTCTAACACCTTTAGATGCGAATTTATTATATCTATCAACCATCTCTTGAACGGCCCAATTAAGTGCTCCAGCAGCTTTTTTAGGATCAGTTACAACTGGTATTAATAGATGAGGTAAATCATTATATACACCAAGTTCAACCTTCTTAGGGTCTATCAAAATTAGTTTAACTTCATTAGGCTTAGCCTTATATAATAAACTAATTAAAATTGAATTAATACAAACCGATTTACCAGAACCTGTACTACCTGCAATTAACATGTGAGGCATCTTGGCAATATCAGATACAAATGGCTGTCCCTCAATAGTCTTACCAAGTGCAAAAGTAACTTTTGAAGTTGCATCTTGGAAAGCATCTGATTCAATTACTTCTCTTAAATAAACAATCTCTCTACTTCTATTTGGAACTTCAATACCAACAGCAGATTTTCCAGGAATAGGAGCTTCAATTCTTATTGACTTAGCAGCAAGATTTAAAGCAATGTCATCAGATAAACTTAAAATTTTACTAACTTTAACACCCGTGTTTGGTTGAACCTCATATTGAGTAACTGTTGGACCTCTTGTAACACCAACAACTCTAGCATCAACGTTGAAGCTTGTTAAAGTGTTTTGAAGCTTATCTCTAATCTCTCTTAATTCACGGCTAGAATAATCATTACTATAATGAGTTCCTTCATCTAGTAGAGAAACTGGAGGATAAATATATTCATCAAATTCTTCTACAACGTTGTGCTCAAGATTAAGAACTTCAGGTCTATTGTCCTCAACAACTTCTTCGGTAGGCTTAGTGTATAAGTCTTTTGTTAGCTTAAGTCTACGTCTAGGAGCCTCAACAACTTCCTCTTGTTCTTCTTCCTCTTCCACTTCTTCCTCATCTTCAGAATCGTCAGTTTCTTCCGATTCATCCTCATAAGGTCCTAAATCAATATCATTAAACTCTAGTTGCTTGCCCGTTTCTACAACAGCAGTCTGTTGCATAATTTGTTCAAACTTTTTATTCCTAGCACGTTTAGGAGGTTCTTTTATTTCAATTTGTTCTTCCTCTTCGTATTCTTCCTCTTCTTCGTCTTCATCTTCGTATTCTTCTTCATTTTCTAGTCTTCTCTGATGAATCCTGCTTGCCACTCCTTGAACTCCATCTTTGGCTTTTTCACCAAGATTAAAGATTCCTTTGATGATACTAGAAAAGGCAATACCAGTAACTAAGAATGTTACAATAACCATGATAGTGATTAATATTATTCTAGCAGGAATTAATCCAAATGCTTGTGCCAAAGGTACAGAAATAATAGCTCCAATTAAGCCACCACCTATACCTTCTGGAGAAGAAAACATTGTTCCAGCAGAACATAGGCTAGCAATAGCAGACCACCAGCTTTCAGCAGGATTATACTCATCATATGGATACTCAATTAATGTCACTAAAGCGCATAGTAAAGCCAACAGAAGTACAAATTGAAAAGCTTTAAGCTTAAACTTAGAATAGTCTTTAAAGACAATATAAATACCCATGAATACCAATATAAAAGGTAAAGCATACGCAAGCTTACCTATTAAACCACCAATTAGAGTATTCTTTATGATACTACCTAGTCCAGTTTGTTCCGAGTATATAATAACTCCAAGTATAATTCCTACTGCAACCAAAATCATTGATTGCATATCTATATTTTTATTAACCTTTTTACTCTTCTTTTTTTTCTTTTTATTAGCTGCCATTTTTTCGCCACACTTTCTATAAAATAGGCATAAATAACCATAAATATATTATATTAAATGCTTATTTTCTTCAAGCAATGACACCTATTTGTAATAAAAAAATAACCTATTGAAAAATAGGTTATTTAAGCTCTTTTCTGTTACTTCTGATTGTCTCTATATTCTTTTTTAGTTCGTTTTCTATATTCTCTAAAATCTGGTCTGCATGCTCATTTGTGGCAGATATCAAGTCCCTTTTATACTTTTCAGCGGCATCAATAATCTCTGCCCTTTGTTCATAAGCCTTTTTTGTAATTTCATGTTCATCAATCATAGAAATTATCCTGTTTTCGGCTTCTTTTATGATATCATTTGCTTCCTTTTGAGCATCATCAATAATTCTAGCACGTTCTTCCTTTACCCATCTAGCTTGTTTAAGCTCATCTGGCATTCTTCCTTTGATTTCAAGTATAAGGTTTTCTATTTGTTCTTTATCTAGCATGACTTTCTTCGAAAAAGGAACAGGTGTACCATTCTCAAGTAATTGCTGTAATTCATCTAATAGTGATAATACATCCATCTTACACTTACTCCTTTCTTGCAAAGAAACTTAAAACATTTCTACCATAGTTTTTCGATTTATACTTTTCAAAATCACCGATTGAGTCTGGAACAACTTCTATTTTATCAGTTTCGTATATAATAATACCATTTTTCTTAAGTAAATTGTAGGATGAAATCAAATTTATAGATTCTAGACCTAAACCTTTGTTATAAGGCGGGTCTATAAAAACAATATCAAACTGAATATCGCTTAGAGAGCCAAGGAATTGCTTGTAATCTTGGTTGAAAACACGCGAAAAATCCTCAAATTTGGCCTTTTTGACGTTTTCTTGGATAATCTTAATGGAATCTGGGCTAATATCGCAAAAATAAGCCATTTTAGCCCCTCTACTAAGAGCTTCTATGCCACAAGCTCCGCTGCCAGCAAATAGGTCCAAAAAGACAGAATCATACACTTTATCGTATAAAATGCTAAATAAAGCCTCTCTGACCATGTCTTTGGTTGGTCTAGTGGCTTCGCCCTCTAATGTATTAATTTTAAGACCTCTTACTTTTCCGCCTATAATCCTCATTTCCCAGTCCCTTACACCATAATATTTTATTTATTCTTAATCAAAAGTCAATATTTGTAACATAATTGTAATAACTTCGTCAAAAATAACAAAAAGGCTTATCTTGCGATAAGCCTTTGAAAGAGGATGATAATTATGAAATTAGCTGATCTGCTGATGAATTATTGTCTACTTTATTAACATTTTCAGTATCTTCACCGTCGTTCTTGTTTTGCTCTCTATCTAGCTCCATCTTAGATACTGAAACTTCATAAGCTCTTCTGATTTCTGAACTACCATCTTCAAGTTTCTTTTCATATTGTCTGCTTTGAATTCTGCCATAGATTTTAACACTTTGACCAACTTCAAGGTTTTGACAGAATCTAGCATTTCTACCCCAAGCTATACATGGAATATAGTCTGATTTATTATATGCTCTGTTAACAGCAAGTAGAATGTCTGCAATTTCTCTACCAAATGGAGTTGTTCTGTAAATTGGCTTCTTGCAAACAAAGCCATTTAGAATAATTTCATTTGAATTTTGATTCTTGTCATCTTCAACTTGCTCTCTAATTTCTTTAACAAAAACTGTTAAAACAAGCTTATTTTTCTCGTTGATAATGTTATTATATGATCTGTATTGACCATCAATAACAACTTTTGCTCCTACATTAAAGTTTTGTCCAGATAATAGTCTTTCTGATACAATTACAGGAATTACGTCACTTGTATCACTTAATCTAGGTACTTCTAGGTCAAACATATAGAAGCCTTCACCATAAACCTCATGACTAAATGTTTTTTCAGACACGATTGTTCCTACTAGTCTAATCTGGTTATTGTCTGTATAATTTACCACTTTTTTATCCCCCTATCGCATTTTTAATAGCTCAGTCTTAGTTCATAAGCTATCTTAGATAATGTACTTTTATATTTAGTCATAAGAATTATCTCTAACCACCTTTTACATTGTAACATAATTATGTAAATTTGTCTACATAAATTTTTAAAATATGTAAACTATTTTTCGCATGTATTTTTTCTAACAAAATACCCTAGAACTTGCAAGTACTAGGGTATTCTATATTATTTTAAAATTAAGCTGTTTTTTCTCGCATGGTTTGGTTTAAGATCAATACCATTAAGCTGTAAAGCTATTCTAATATCATTAACTGCGCTATTTGTAACGCCTTTTTCATTTAATTCCATTCTTGAATAGTTACATAGCTCACCAATGTTTGAAACTCCAATTTCATCTAGTGTACTTAATATAGATTTATCCCTAATAACTTCGCTAACATTCTTAAATAGTATTTCTTTCATAACTGCCTCCATCTACATTAAACTATGTAGGGATTATATCACACATTTATGTAAAATGTAAGTCCTTTTTTATTATTTTTTCAATGTTTTCAACCTTTTTAGTGGCATCATTGACCTTAAATAGAACCGCATTTATCATATTTGGCCCCTCGGCAACCTGATATCTCTCTGGAATCTGGGTTAAAAACCTCTTTAAGGCGATTTCCTTGTCCATTCCAATAATTGAGTCATAAGGCCCAGTCATGCCAATATCTGTAATATAGCCCATTCCAGAGTCATATATTTCTTCATCATTTGTTTGGACATGAGTATGAGTTCCAAAAATGATATTTGCTTTGTCTTTTAAATAATAGGCTAAAGCCTTCTTTTCAGCAGTAGCTTCAGCATGGAAATCAATGATAATTAGCCCTGCTCCTGCATTTTTAAGCTTTTCTATCTCCTTTTCGGCTGTTTTAAAAGGGCAATCAAAGCTTCCTCCCATGTTAATTCTGCCAATTAGGTTGATTACACCTATTTTTACTCCGTTTTTCTCAATTATAACACTACCTTTACCAACTAAGTCCTCAGCATAGTTTAGAGGCCTTATTAGCCTTGGTTCGCTATCTATAAATGAGAAAATGTCCTTTTTACCCCATGTATGGTTACCAAGAGTAACTACATCAGCCCCAGCATTTATAAGGCTATAAAAGATATCCTTATTAATGCCGCTTCCGCGTTCGCTATTTTCACCATTTACTATTATTACATCAGCACTATATTCTGCTTTCATTTTACCAATCTCTTGGCAAAACGCCGTAACACCAGACTGACCAACAATATCTCCAACAACTAAAACATTCATGATATTTCCTTCTCTCCTTTAGAGATTAGTCTTTTATTTTCTACTTCAATCATTTCTTTATAATCATCTTCTGTCTGAATGCTATCTCTAAGCCTAATGACTTCTCCCATAACAGTATCATTAAGTTTAACTAAATCTCGTGGATTAACTCTTTCGCCCTCTTTAGGGAAATAGGCAGAGGTATCTATTGGCTTGCCAATTATATACTTAATAGTTGAAAACTTTTTAAAAGAACCAACTACTGCAATTGGAATAATTGGAACTTGTGCTTCCACTGCAATTAAGGAAGCTCCCTTTTTAGGCTTAATTCCTTTATAAAGCCCCATCCTTGTTCCTTCTGGGAATATTAATAAAAAGTTACCTTCTTTTAGTTTATCTATAGCAAAAGTAATTGATTCTTGATTTACACTATTTCCATCTCTTTTGACTGGAATAACAGCAAGTCTTTTCATAATAAATGATTTAAGCTTAGTAGAGAATAGTTCTTCTTTTGCAAGTGCATACATCATTCTTCTGGTAGCACCTACATATACTAATGGATCAAGCCATGAAACATGGTTTGAAACTAAAACATAGGCACCTTCTTTAGGAAGATTCTCTGTACCAATTTTCTCTATTTTATTAAAAAGCTTAAAATAAATCTTAAAAGCTAATACAGCGCAACTTCTTAAAAACATTAATTGCCATCCTTTTTATTTTGAATTAATTCTTTGACTTTATTAAACACTTCTTCAATCGTAAGATTTGTTGTATCAATATAAACAGCATCTTCCGCAATCTTAAGTGCTCCCATTTCTTTATGCATATCATTATAATCTCTTTTTGCTATGCTATCTTTTGTTTCTTCTAATGTTGTTTCTATCCCTTTAGAAACAAACTCTTTATATCTTCTATTAGCTCTTTCTTCTAGAGAAGCATCTAAATAGATTTTGATTTCCGCATCAGGAAATACAACTGTAGTAATATCTCTACCTTCCATGATTAAGTCGTTTGAAGAACGCATCTTTCTTTGCAAATCCACAAGTCTAGTTCTAATCAAAGGAAGAACTGAATATGGAGAAACAGTCTCATTGATAATTGGAGTTCTAATTTCAAAAGTTACATCCTCTCCATCCAAGAACACGTTTTGTACAAACTCCCCTTTTTCGTTAGTATTGCTTTCAAACGAAATTACAGTATTATCAAACATGTCATTTATACCGTCTTCATTATCTAGTGTGATATTGTTTCTAAGCATTTTTAAAGTAATCGCCCTATACATTGCTCCAGTATCAACATATGTAAATCCAAGTCTTTCAGCTACTAGCTTACTTATTGTACCCTTTCCAGTTCCTGCTGGTCCATCAATTGCTACGATCATAAATACCTCCAAAATTATATAATCTGATTAACGATAAATACTATAAGATTATTTAACCAGTCTAGAATTACCTGTGACAATGGTTGCAAAATATAAGAAGCGGCATGCGTAACAAATAGCACGAGGATAATAATCCAAGAATATGGTTCTAACTTATATAAAAACTCCCTTGCTTTACCTCTTAAAATTGCTCTAAAAATCTTTGAGCCATCTAATGGTGGAAATGGAAGTAGATTAAATAAGCCAAGTCCAATATTTAAATATATACAAAATGTAATCATAGTAAGAACAGATGCAAATGCAGGATTCTCTTCTAAAGTAGGTAAAGAATAGCCATTTGACTTCATCCAAAATGCACATGTAACTGCATAAACAACCGAAAAGAATACAGCAAGGAAGAAGTTCATTAAAGGTCCAGCAAGTGCAACTTTTGCTTCATCTTTTACTGGATTCTTAAAATTTGCCGGATTAATTTGAACTGGTTTTCCCCATCCAAATCCTGCTAACAATAAACAAATTGTACCTGCAACATCCATATGACTAAGTGGATTAACATTTAGTCTATTTTGAAGTTTTGGAGTATCATCACCCAACTTATATGCAGTATATGCATGAGCAAATTCATGCAGTGATAAAGCAATTATGAGTCCTGGAAGCATATATAAAGTAAGTTGTATATCAAACTCTCCCCTTAAAAAACTAAATATAGCAAGGAGTACAAAAAATACTATTAAATTGTTACTATTGTTAAGCACAATATCACATCCTTAGTTTAAAAAAGGTTGCTCCAATTAACAATATGAAA
>JAEEYG010000090.1 GCA_016291695.1 Clostridia bacterium
AAAACAAACTGGTATCAGGTCGACCGCAAGCAATACCCTTAATTCAAGTTTAGCATAAAATAATAATTTGTCAAATGCTGGTAACAGCAAGTTCATATGCAATAGGTCAAGTTTCTGACCGTTGGGAAACCGCTGCTGTCCGAACATATACTTTTTCTTTTATTAATGGGGGTTTGACAAAATAGATTTTTAATTATTGTAGCGCCTTCCAGGCGCAATTTTATTTTGGTTCTATTCCTAGGGCAACTTCGTTGCCCTAGGTTATTAATGTTGCGACTTCCAGGCACTTTGGGTTATCAAGAAAAAAAGATACCTCAATTTGAGGCCTTAGAGCAATCACACCCATCACACCAATCACTCCACACACCGCCAATCTTTGCTTGGCTTTATCAGAGCAAACGCATTAAAATTTATAAAAAGTAAAAAATCTCGTAATAATTATATTTTTACTAATTCATAATGAACTATGTTTAAACCATAATCGTCATTGCGAGGCGTTTTCAACGCCTCGCAATGACGAATCTGTGAACTAAGTTTTTCGATATTTTGTTACCGAAGTAATAATAAGCTATATTATTTAACCCAGGTGCCGTCGTATTTTATAGTAATCGGACAACCCTCTTCAATTTTGGTTCTGTTTTGACTGTTATAAAGAGTGTAAACAAGCTGTTCAGCATTACCAGTGAAAAAAGAATTTCTATTAGAATCGTTACCTTTATAGGTAACATCAGGGAAATATGATTTTTGACCATTCCAGAAAGATTTGCCTTCTAATTCTGTTCCGTCAGAGCTTATTCTGAAAATATATGTTCCGCTGCTGTTAGCATCTCCAGTATCAGAGTAAGCAAATGCGGCAATAGCTTTGCTAGTTGGGTCTACAACAAACCATATTTGAGTATTGTCTTTAAATGTCTGCTGTTTACCATTAACTTTCATGGTTACGTCAGCAGTTTCTATTACTAACCCAATAGTAAGTTTATCTTTTTGAGCAACACTCATGTTGATGATTCCATTAGAAACAAATGAATCAGAAACTTTTTGATTAGTTAGAATTTGTTGTGCACCAGTTAATTTATTAAAATCAGCTATTGTTTCACAACCAATAAAAGTTTTTACCTTATTTAAAGTGTCGTAATTATTCAAATCTTCTGTAATATTAACAGTTGCTCTAGCAGATGATTTTGGAACAAAACCAGATATTTTAGATGCATTTTCACGTATTGGTTTAATTGCGTATCTGATTGCTACTGTTTCGGGGAACTTTTCCAAGTAAGAATAGTCTTCAGAATCAGTATCATCTATTAAAGCATTACCACTGTAATCGTAAGTTGTTGATTCATGGGTTTTATAATTTTCATAATCAAATTCTTTTGTGCCTGTTCCAAAAATATATGCTAATGTTTCACTGCTACCACCAGCTTGAAAACCACGATACATTTGAGCACCTATATAAATATAGCCTACTATACATAATTCACCCTGTGAAGTTTCCATTCTAAATGGAAAAGTTGCATAATCATGATTTTTTAGAAAACTGACCCCAATAACATCATCAGATTGAGTTCCATAAGTAACAAAATAAGTTTTCATCTGGGTATCGCCATCTTTATCAATACTAAGACCAATGTTATATTCACCTGATTTCGCTACTACCATCTTTGAATCAGAGTATATAATATCGTTACTAAATCTTTTCTTGAAACTGTCTAAGGAAGTATCTAATACTTTTTCTACATCATAATCAGTTTCAGGTATTTCTATTTTGGCAATATTTAATAATACTTTCCCTGTATTGGTTTCTACATTTTTTTCCCATAAATCACTAGGGAAAGCCGCTGCCCTATAAGAATTATTGATATTTGATCTTATTGAAGATGAACGGAATAAATGAGAGATATTGTTTCTTAATCTTGAAATAATATTCGAAACAGCGGTAGCCTGTAATGTTTGATTATTAATAATAGAATTACCATTATCTCCACTTCCGCTGTTACCAGATGAAGAACTTCCACCACCACCGCCGCCACCACAAGCGGTTAAAGAACAAAGAGCTACTATTAAAAATATTGCTGTTAAAGACTTAAAAAATAAGTTTTTCATTAATAGCCTCCTATGTATACTACTTCTTT
>JAEEYG010000091.1 GCA_016291695.1 Clostridia bacterium
CATACGAAAAATATTCCGCAGCAAGATATTTAATTATTTCTATATACAAAAACGAAATGTCATACGAGTATAAAAGGATATTTTAAATACTTCGTAGCGGCGCGACTCACGTGCGCCATAAATATGAATTTCAAAAACCAAACGAACAGTGTTCGGGTATAAATGTTATATATTAAAAAAGAGGTCGCCCGCCTAGAGGTTGGAAATTTTGCTTTGCAAAATTTCCTTCCACAAGCTCCATCAAACTCTTACTCTTTTTCAATCTATAACATTAATACCCTCGCGCTGTTCTTTTTGAATACTTCGTAGCGGACAACTAGAGTTGTCCATGGCGCACGTGAGTCGCGCCACTACGAAACCAAAAACGGCGTGTCATTTATGGCACGCCGTACTATTTTTTATTGATATAAAGGCTTTTCACTATATGTTGTATGCAAGTATTTGTGTGCAATTTCGCTACCAGGTTTTTCTAAAAACTCTGCATATAGCGTTTTCATTACAGGATTTTCATGAGATTTTCTAATCGTAGATGCTTCATCTATTGAGTAAATTGCTTTCTTTCTTAATTCAGCAACATCAACGTGCATACGAAGCTTTGCAGATTTAATTGGCTGTCCGCCACCCATTACACATCCGCCAGGGCAAGCCATGATTTCGATAAAGTCATAAGGTGATTCACCAGCTTCGATTTGCTCCATAACTTTACGAGCATTAGCAAGTCCAGAAGTAACACAAATTCTAATATCTTTACCAGCAACTTTAAGTGTAGCCTCTTTTATTCCTTTAATTCCTCTAACTTCTTTATACTCAACTTGTGGTATTGATTTCCCTTCTAATGTTTCTACAGCAGTTCTAACGGCTGCTTCCATAACACCACCAGTTGTTCCAAATATTGCTCCTGCTCCAGAAGCTTCTCCCATTGGATCATCAAACTTGCTATCGTTTAGGTAAGCCAGGTCAACATTGGCTTGTTTAAGCATTCTAGCAAGCTCACGAGTTGTAATAACGCAATCAACATCTCTTATACCATCAACTTCTAATTCTGGTCTTATGCACTCATATTTCTTTGCAACACAAGGCATAACTGAAACAACAGCAACGTTTTCGCTCTCGATTCCTAATTTTTTAGCATAATAAGATTTTATTATAGCTCCAAACATTTGATGAGGAGATTTGCAAGTAGAGAGGTGAGGTAGTTGCTTTGGAAAATTCATTTCACAGAATCTTACCCAACCTGGGCTACAAGAAGTAATCATAGGAAGAACACCTTTATTTTTGATTCTTTCTACAAATTCGTTAGCTTCTTCCATAATTGTTAAGTCAGCTGCTGTATTAGTATCAAACACTTTATCAAAACCAATGTTTCTAAGAGCTGTAACCATTTTTCCGGTGCAATTTGTTCCAATAGGCATATCAAACTCTTCGCCTAAAGCAACTCTAACTGCAGGCGCAGTTTGAACTACAACAAATTTATTTTTATCTTGAATTAGTTTCCAAACATCATCGATATTTTCTTTTTCATGAAGTGCACCTACTGGGCAAGCCTCAATACATTGTCCACATAGAACACAGTTTGAATCAGCAAGAGAACAACCATTTGCTGGAGTAATACGAGATTCAAAACCTCTTCCGTTATTAGCTATAGCAGAAACGCCCTGAATATTTTTACATGTTGCTGTACATCTCTTACAAAGAATACATTTATTTGCATCTCTTACAACTGAAGGAGATTTGTCATCAATGCCTCTTTCACTAAGTTCTCCCTCAAAGTATATTTCTTTGATATTGAATCTTTCTGCAAGTCTTTGAAGTTCGCAGTTACCATGTCTTATACATGTTAAACATTCTCTGTGGTGATTAGATAACACTAAATCTAGTGTGTTTCGTCTGGCTTCCTGAACGGCTTTGGTGTGAGTATGCACAATCATTCCTTCAGCAACTTTTGTAAGACACGAAGTAACAAAACCACGTTGGCCCTCTACTTCGACGATACACATTCTACACCCGCCTTCTTCGTTAATATCTTTTAGAAAGCAAAGCGTTGGAATGTCTATTCCGTTTCGAATAGCGGCTTCCAAAATTGTGATTCCATCCTCAACTTGAAGAGGTCTTTCATCAATCGTAATGTTAGTCATTTTTAAATCTCCTTTTGTGAATTATATTGGTATTAATCAAAGCAAATTGTAGTTAATCTTAAGTTCTATTTAGATATTGCGTGGAACGGACATCTGTCAGCGCAAGTTCCACATTTAATACAAATCTTTGGATCAATATAGTGAGGTTCTTTTGCTTCTCCATATATTGCATTTGCAGGGCAGTTTCTCTTACATAGTCCACAACCTTTACATTTTGTAGGATCAATAACGATTTGTGCCATTGATTTACATGCTCCTGCTCTACACTTGTGATCTTTAACATGCTCTACATATTCGTTCTTAAAATATTTTAATGTAGAAAGAACTGGATTTGGTGCTGTTTGACCAAGTCCGCAAATTGAAGCAGACTTAACTTCATTAGCCAATTTTTCCAATTTTTCGATGTCTTCCATTGTTCCGTTTGCATCACAAATCCTATTTAGAATCTCTAGCATTCTCTTTGTTCCAATTCTGCATGGATTACACTTTCCACAGCTTTCAGAAACTGTGAAGTCTAAATAGAATCTAGCAATATCTACCATACATTTGGTGTTATCCATTACAATTAATCCACCTGAACCC
>JAEEYG010000092.1 GCA_016291695.1 Clostridia bacterium
GAAACTGGAGTTAGACTAAGATTTTTGTCAGCACTATCTAGACATTCCGATAAGCCTTGGAGCTTAGATGATGTTGATAGAACAATTAATATTGCTAAAAGTCCATTTTTAGTTGGTGTTGACTTTATGGGTCAAGAAACAACTGCTTCACTTGATTTAAGGGAAGAATTAGAGATGTTTACCAGGTATGCTTGTACTCAAGATCCAAATTTTGTTATTAGAGTTCATGCAGGTGAAAACCCGATTTTTAAGACTAATGTTTATGATGCGTTAAAAATTATTCAAGATGCACATGATAAATTGGAAGCTGAATTAGGGCATCCTGTTCCAATGCCACAGATTAGAATTGGACATGGACTGTACGGCTTAGACATTACAAGTGATGGTGAATGGCATGATGTTCCACCTAATGGTGTTTTTGATTTAATAAAGAAAACTGGAGCAATTATTGAATTCAATATGAGCTCTAATCTTGCATTAAATAATATAAACGATATTTCCAATATTCCTATAAAGAGATATGTGGATGCTGGTATACCTGTAGTTATTGGTACTGATGGTCACGGAATGTATTCTACGATTTCAGAGCAAGAGGTTTTGCTTGCTAGTGCAGCGGGACTTGAGCCTGAGGATTTTGAAATTATTAGGCAAACAGAGGAAAGAGTTATTTCAAACGCGCTTGAAAGAGAACAAGAACATCCTAGAATAGAAGATGTACCTGCATTGTATGAAGGCTTAAGGTATTCAACTCCAGAAGGTGGAAAAAGATTCACGGATAAGGTTGAAGAAAAGATTATAGCTAGACAGGCCAGTATTGCTCATGAATTGCAACATAAAATAGCTTATACCGAAGCTATTACTGATGAAGGACAAATACTTGAAGATATTGAAGGAAAAGTTCCTATACTAATTACTGGTGCATCCAAGAAATCTTGGCCGAATATTACACCCGACGATCAATTAAACATTGCAGTTGCTATGCAACTTTTAGCTGATACTTTAAATCCTGAGACTTCTTATGTTGTTACCGGTGGAACTAATTATGGTGCTGAGCGAACAATGCATGAAGCAGTACATAGGAGAAATCAAGAAGCGGAGTCAAAGCTACTTGTATTAGGAGCCTTTTCAAAGCTTATGTTACTAGGAACATTTACTATGGAAGCTGCACTTGAGGGTGAAGAGGGAATAGAAAAAGACACAATTACTCATGCTATTGTTTTAAGATCAGAAGTTACTAAAAAGAAAGCAAAAACATGGAAAGACTTGCCAGATACGCAGTTAGACTTTGTTATAAAACGTGATGGTCATATGATAGCAATAGGAGGAGGCTCTATTGTTAGTGATATGATACAAAGAGCTCATAATTTAGGCGTTGATATGCATTTGATGGATGGGCCTGAAGGAGCATCTACTGACAAGAGTAAAGCCTTAAGAGGAAATGATTACTCGTTTGTAACTCCTGAAGATTTGATAAGAAGACTATATAGTAGAAATCCGGCATTATTTTTACCAGACTTTACTCTTGAAAAACTAGATGAATATCTAGCAAGGGCTAGAGAACAAGTTGGAAGCACAGAAATTCCTAATAATCCAGCAAACTTTGGCTTGGGTGCTATTTCAGAAATTGATAAATTAGTAACTGCAATCTTAAGAAACACTGGAAAAGAAAAGCTTGAGGGTGAAATTGCATCTGAATCAAAAGATGTTGATGATCCTGAAGTTAAACCCGAAGGGAGCGAGGTGACTGAATAATGACGTTAGAATACAGACAATCTTTAACAGAGTTAGATAAAGTATTATCTTATATGGATGAAGATAATATAAAAAAAGTTCCTAATAAGATTCTTGATTTTATTAAGAGGAATATGGATAAAAACTATTCCCCAAATATTGACAGAAACATTCCTGTATATAAGCAACCGCTAAAAAAAGATACTAGAGTATTATTATCGTTATTATACAGACATTTCTGGTGTAGTAGCGAGAAAAAGGAAAGATTATTAGCTGAAGACAAGGAAGAGTTGGATAAGTATTTTTCAGAGATTCAAAGACGTAGTACTTTTAATGCTTCAACTACTGATTCAAATAGTATTAACGAGGCTGTGACTGAGGAATGTAAAGAAATTGTAACGGTTGAAAAAATGAACTTCTTTAAAAGGATTCTTGATAGAATTATTAAATTCTTCAAGAGAAAATAATTAAATGATTATAAAAGAGCTTCCTATACTGAAGCTCTTTTTGACTCTTTAATAATTTCTTGGACCAAATATTTTTGTTCCTATTCTTACATAAGAACTATTTTCTTGAACAGCTATTTTATAATCGTTACTCATACCCATAGAAAGTATTTCTAAATTATATTTATCTTTAAGATGGGCCATTTCATTAAAGTATTTTCTGTTTTCTTCTGGATTATCAGTTTTTGGAGCAACGCACATTAATCCTTTGACTTTAATATTAGGTAATTTACTTATACTATTTATTGCGCTATCTAATTCATTTACATGAAAGCCATATTTTGTAGGTTCATCAGCGATATTGACTTCTAATAATGTGTTACTAATTATTCCTTTCTTATTTGCTTCTTTATCTATAGTTTCTGCTAGTTTAACCGAATCTATGGAATGAATAAGTGATACTTTACCAATAATATCTTTTACTTTATTTGTCTGCAAATGTCCTATTAGGTGCCAGTTAATATCACTAGGTAACTTATCTATTTTGCTGAGTAACTCTTGAACTTTGTTTTCTCCAAAGTTTTTTACTCCGGCATCATATGCTTCTTTCATTTTTTCAATTGATTGCGTTTTAGAAACAGCTATTAATTCAGCATTACTATCGTTTAAGTCATTATAAATACTATTGATATTTTCCTTTATCATTAGTCATCACCAATTAGATTATAGCATAAAAATCTTGTATTATTTGATATTTATTAAGTTTTTGTTACTAATTTGAACATTTTTAGAAGATTCTTGGCATCTATGATAAAATATGTATGGTATTTGTAGGTATTAAGTACAGACGATTTTGAAATTGTTTGTTTCTTATAAAGAGGTGATTAGTTTGTTATCTATAGGAAAGGCAATGTATCAGGTCTGGCAAATTGTTGATAATTTGCCAGAAGATGAAAAAGCCTTTATATCTCAAGACTTAATAGATGAGATAAAAGGCACTATGGAAGTTGATGATAGTTTCACAATTGATTTTGACATTCCGTTGGAAAAACAAAAATTAGATGATAAAGCCTGGAATATGCTTAAAAAAGTCCTTAAAAATGCTAAGAAGAATGGATATGGTAAAACTGATTCTGTAAATGTTGAAGCTCCTACCGAAGAAAAGGATATTAACCAGTTCAGGCTAGAGAATATAGAATTAAACCAAAAGCTTTCGCAATCAAAGAAGCTTATCATAGATATTAGTAAGTCTGTTGAAAAACTTCAAAATGAAAACAAAAAGCTAATGGAAGATAACGCTGAATTATTGTGTTGCATAAATAGAGTTCCAAAACTATTTAGAAAAATGTTTTTTAAAGATGCAACGACAAAGCTAATAAAGTAAATGTGATATTAGGAGGTTTTTATGAAAAAGTTGGGGTTTGGCTTAATGAGATTACCACGTCTTGATGGTTCAGATGAAATTGATATTGAACAAACGAAAAAAATGGTTGATTTGTTTTTAGATGCAGGTTTTACATATTTTGATACTGCTTTTGTATATAATGGAAGCGAAGAAGCAATTAAAAAAGCACTTGTTGAAAGACATCCTAGAGAATCTTATACTCTTGCTTCTAAAAATGCTGCCTGGGCTGGATGTAAATCAAGAGAAGATGCTATTAAGCAATTTGAAACTTCATTGGAAAGAACTGGAGCCGGATACTTTGATTACTATTTGCTTCATAACTTAGGTAATGAAAGAACTAAGTATTTTGATGATTGGGATTTATGGAGATGGGCATTTGAAATGAAAGAACAGGGGAAGATAAAGCATGTTGGTTTTTCTTTCCATTCAACTCCAGAAGAGTTAGAGGAGATATTAACAAAGCATCCTGAAGCAGAATTTGTTCAACTTCAGATTAATTATGCTGATTGGGAAAGTGCAACTATTCAATCTAGAAAATGTTATGAGGTTGCTAGAAAACATGGAAAGCCTATAGTTGTTATGGAACCAGTAAAAGGTGGTATGCTTGCTACACCGCCTAAAACAGTCGAGAGTGTCCTTAAAGATGCTAATCCTAATTTATCCAATGCTTCTTGGGCTGTAAAGTATGCTGCAGACTTAGATGGAGTTATGGTTGTATTATCTGGAATGAGTAATATTGAACAAATGCAGGATAACATTTCATATATGAAAGATTTTGAAGGCTTAAATGATAATGAAAGAAATGTTATTAAAAAAGCTCAAGAAGAATTAGATAAAATTCCCCTTATTCCATGCACATCATGCAACTATTGTGCAAAGGTATGCCCTATGAATATCGCCATATCAGCTTCTTTTAGTGCTATGAATATGTTAACTTTATATAATAATACAGAGGCTGCTAGAAGAGAAGTAGGATGGGATCTTCAAAAGGGAAAAGCTAGTGCTTCTGAATGCATCAAATGTGGAGCTTGTGAAGGTGTTTGTCCACAACATATACAAATCAGAGATGAGTTAGAAAATGTTGCTAAGCATTTGTGCTAGAGCTGGATTATTTTACATAAATTATCCTTACTTGAATTTATGTTGAATAAAAATGTGCTTTTTATGTGAATTACAACAAATAATTGTTGCTCATATTGTATTAATATAGTATTATAAAAAGCAGTTGAATAATTACTCGAAAGGAGATTTTTTATGAAAAATTTATTTAAGGTTTTAGCATTAGTTATGGTAATCTGCGTAGCAGTATTCGCCTTAACTGGATGTGGAGAAGAAAAGAATGAGGGTGGTTCAACACCAGCTAATAATACAAATGTATCAAGCAACTCAATTGTTGGATATTGGAAGAATGATAGCTATGGCGCTGACTTTATCTATACATTTAATGATGACGGAACAGGTAATTACTATGTAGCAGGTGCTGATATGCCATTTACTTATAAGACAAATGGTGATCAATTATCTATTTTATTTGATGGTGATGATGCTTCTTTTGATACTACTTATGAAGTAAAAGGTAATGTTCTTAATGTTGCTGACTCTTTAGGTGAAGACACATTATATGACAGAATAGATGCTAGTGAGCTTCCAAAGCCTGCTCAAATTGGAACAGCAGGGAGCAGCATGCCTCTTAAAGATAATCCAGATGAAGCTAGATCTCAGGTTGAATATTGTTTCCAAAACTGGATTGATAAAGCTTATGGTGATAAAATTACAGAGTCTAATGTTCATGTAGAAAAGATATATAGCTCAGAGGATGAACAAAATGACGAAGCACTTAAAGCATTAAATCTTAATGAACAAGAAGTTGCTTTTGAAGTTAGATATGAACTTAAACCTGCTGAAGGCGTTGATGTAAACGAACTTACAGCTGCAACTGGAGAGTATGACGAAGAAACTGGTTGGGTTATTGAGAAGTATAACTGCGGAGTTATTAGACCAACTGTAAATTCTGAAGATCCTTATGAAGTTGATACTGAAAGATTAGGAACAGGCTGGTAATAATATAATATTGCATGCTTAAAAGGGAAAGCTCAGCTTTCCCTTTATCATTATTATTTGATTTTATAATTTTTATGGGAGAACTATAAATGAAGTCGAGAAATATGTTGAAAGGCCTTATTGCTGGTGTTATTTTATTTGTCATATGTTCCTTGGTCATAATTCTTAATGGCAATTCTTATACAATTAAAATGAAAAACACCTATGGCGCTGTAAGTTCTGAAGATGTAAATATTTCAATTGAACATGAAAATATTGCAAAACTATCTAATATAGTAGTAGATAAAGATACGGTATCTATTTCTTTTGATGCTATCTCTAAGGGGAAAACATATTTTAGTGTAATAATATCTGGCGAAGAAGTTGGAAGTCTTTATTGTATATTTGTACACAACTTTAACATTATTACACTAAATGAGTTTTTAGGTGACTGCTCTTATAGTTGGATTATACCGTTGTCATTAACAATCCTTATGGGATACATTTCTTTCTTATTAATTAAGTCTTTTTTGCAAAATTATAAAAAAGATATGTATCAATACAAAAACATTGCCTATATAGGTTTGATTATTATTATGGTAGCTTCAACAATTAGTCAGGCTTCACATATAGCTAATTATGGTGGGCTTATTCATACCGTTTATGACATATTAAAAACTTTTTCATTAGCTATATTAATTTTTCCTTTGGCACTTGTTGTATCTTTTCTCGTCATTATTAGTAATGTGGTACTTATTAAGAAAGAAGGATTTAATGTAAAGAATACACTGGGTATTATTTTAGGAATTTCTCTTTGCTTCTTTACAGTACTTCCTGAGATTATGTACCTTCTATTATATGATTCTCCAATAATTGACGTTCATAATTTAAATGGATACGGTGTATATGTATATGAGTTTATCGAAGCGATTATATATATTGGCGTTTCATATACGGAATGCATACTGCTAGGAACTATTATTTTATCTATAAAGGTTGGTAGGCATATTCCAAGCTTTGATAAAGATGCGATTGTAATTTTGGGTTGTCAAGTAAAAAAAGATGGAAGTCTTACAAATCTTTTAAAAGGTAGAGTAAATAGAGCAATTGAATTTGGAAAATTGCAAAAGGATAATACTGGAAAAGAATTATTGTATATTCCATCTGGTGGAAAGGGAAATGATGAAGTTGTTTCCGAAGCACAAGCTATGAAAAACTATCTTATTTCACAAGGGATTGATGAAAACCGTATTCTTATGGAGGATAACTCTAAAAATACTGCTGAGAATATAGAGTTTTCAAATAAGCTAATCTGTGAAAGAACTAGTAATCCTAAAGTTGCGTTCTCAACTACTAATTATCATGTTTTTAGAGCTGGTAACTTAGCCTCAACTCTAGGATATAAATATGAAGGAATAGGAGCTAAGACAAAAAATTATTTTTGGATTAATGCTTTTATAAGAGAATTTGTAGCAACAATGATTAATGAAAAGAAAAAGCATATGTTAGTAACTTTTTGCATCATAGTCGCAACAATTGTTTTAACAATACTAGAGTATTTGAATAATAATATTCAATTTATATAATACGAAAAAGACACCCTTTTGGGGTGCCTTTTTTGTTCTTAATTAGAGTTCATCGTCTGGTCCAAGCTGGAGATACTCTTCCAAAGTTAAGCCGTTGTCCATGATTTCATGAGCAACTTCCGGTGAGCCAACGTAGCGAAGATGCCAGGGTTCGTAACTATATCCAGTTATATCTTCTTTGCCCTGAGGATATCTCAAGATAAAGCCATAATCGGCAATCTTAGCATGAATTCTTGCAAAGATTTCGGCTTCGGCAATCATCAGGTCATTGTCGTCAATGGTTACTCCATCTTTGACAATACAGATGTCAATCGCCAGGCCGGTCTGATGTTCACTAAAACCGGTGACTGCGACATATTGCCGGACATAGTCGATTCCGTACTCTTCCGTAAACCGATCCCAGATGTCCTGTTGTTCTGCCACAGAGCGGTAGCAAGAGTCGAGCTCAATCTGGATTCCTTCTGAAAGCAGATCTTCACGAAGAAGTACGAACATATCGTAGGCTTCGTATTCGACTCGATGGTCGTGTCCGCCTTCAAAGTCAGGAACGGTCACGAGAATCAGAATTTCTTCCCAATTCTCAGGAAGTTGGTTTTCCTTGTTAACAAGCACAAGGTAATCAATCATCCTCTTGATATCAGGAGAGGGGACACCGGCAGCGAAAGCAGTCACAGAAACGCTGGAAATGAGCATGAGTGCGATGATGAGTGTAATGAACCGCTTCATTTTTGTTTCCTCCTTACTTTTGACATGTCTTAGTAATTTGAGAGAAAATTGTGAGCAGGGCCATCCCGGACAGAGAACGCAAGACGCATCTTTACCTCCTTAATAAGTAGTAGGCAGTTTCGAGTTAGGTAACTCAGTCATTTTAGCACAGCTTAACATAATTTGCAATATATAGTACAATTTTGTTAACATAAAACAAAAACTCCCCGGTCGATTACTAGGGGAGTTTTATCATTATTTATGCTTTATGCTTTCTCTTATAAATGAATTAAACAGAGGATGTGGTCTTGTTGGTCTTGACTTAAACTCTGGATGGAACTGACAGGCAATAAAATGTGGATGGTTTTTAAGCTCTATAATCTCTACCAAGTCTGCTTTTTCATTTATACCAGAGAAGACCATACCTTTTGAAGCAAGTAGTTCTTTATATTTATTATTAAATTCATATCTATGTCTATGACGTTCTTTTATTTCTAAGATTTTGTAATCTTCAAAGGCAAGAGTTCCTTCTTTAATCTTACAATCGTAATTTCCTAGCCTTAATGTTCCACCTTTGTTAATTATTCCTTTTTGTTCAGCCATTAAGTCTATTATTGGATCTTTACAAACTTCATTAAACTCAGTAGAAGAAGCATTTGGAAGCCCACAAACATTTCTTGCAAATTCTATTACTGCAAGTTGCATTCCAAGGCAAATACCTAAAAATGGAATATTATGAGTTCTAGCATAATTGATTGCTTTTATTTTGCCTTCAATTCCTCTAGAACCAAACCCACCAGGAACAAGTATTCCCGAAGTGGTCTTAAATACTTCATCTAGGCTATCCATTTTCTCTAAGTCTTCAGAATTTATCCAATTTACTTTTACACGAACGTTATTTGCATATCCTGCATGTTTTAGGCTTTCATTAACAGATAAATATGCATCATGAAGCTCAACATATTTACCAACTAGAGCAATTTCAACTTCTTCTTTAAGATTATCTACTTTATTAACTAAGTCTTGCCAATACTTTATTTTGCTTTCAGTTATAGGAAGTTTGAATTGCTTTAATACTAGTTCATCCATACCTTGCTTTAAATAGTTCAGAGGAACCCAGAATATGTTTTTAACATCAATGCTATCTATTACATTTTCGGTAGGCACGCTACAAAATAGCGAAATCTTTTCTTTTAGGTGTTGATTTAGTTCCTCTGGACTTCTACATACAATTAAATCTGGCTGAATTCCCATACCTCTTAGTTCAATTACTGAATGTTGGGTTGGCTTTGTTTTTAGTTCATTTGAACCATATATATATGGAACTAAGGTTGCATGAACAAATAGGGTGTTTTCTTTTCCTAATTCGTTTCGCATCTGTCTTAATGATTCAATAAATGCCTGAGACTCGATATCTCCAATAGTTCCACCAATTTCGGTAATAACAATATCAGCTCCACTAGTAGAGGCGGCGGCATAGATTTTTGACTTAATTTCATCTGTAATGTGGGGAACTATTTGAACTGTAGCTCCTAAATAATCTCCTTTTCGTTCTTTTTCAATTACACTTTGGTAAATCTTGCCTGTTGTTATATTAGAAGTATAATTAAGTTCTTCATCAATAAATCTTTCGTAGTGGCCTAAATCTAAATCGGTTTCTGTTCCGTCAGCTGTAACATAAACTTCTCCATGTTGAAAAGGTGACATAGTACCGGGATCAACATTTATATAAGGATCAAACTTCTGCATGAAAACCTTATATCCACGAGCTTTTAAAAGTAGCGCTAAGCTAGATGCTGTTATTCCTTTTCCTAATCCTGAAACGACTCCGCCTGTAACGAAAACAAATTTTGACATACTATTTCCTCCTAAAAAATGCCACTAAGAGAATCCCCTTAGTGGCTCTTTTAAATTTTATCACTATAAAAAATGTAGGACAACATTGTAAAATTCTTTTAATGATTCAGTCACTATTTTTTAACAAGGTGAACATAATTATCAAAACAGTGATTTTTAAATATTTTTTATTGTTATTTTATCATTAAAAATATATTACAAAAGCTTATTATGAAGCTATTTAGTATAAAATAAAGGGGAAAATATTATGTTTAATTTTGAGGTAAAAATGAATAAACTATCGAAAAATGTATGTTATATGAATAAATTTATATTATTAACATTATTTATAGTCTTTTGCATGGGAATTTCCCTTAACACTTCGTATGCAGCTATTGATGAATCATCTGCATTAATTATGGAGTGGGACATTCCTGCAAATACAGAAATTAAGATTCCAATTAAAGGTACTGGAAATAATTACACAATAAATTGGGGAGACGGTAGTAGTGAAACTTCTGGGACTAGTTTATTTCCAACCCATACTTATACTACCGCAGGAACATATACTATTAAAGTTGGTGGGAAAGTTAATAACTTTGGTTTTTATGATAACGTTGATGAAGTTTCACCTACTAGTGATTTGTACACTTACACTCAATATCTAAAAAAGGTAACTCAAGTTGGAAATTTGGGTTACAATAGAATTGGCTTTGCTTCTTGTTATAATCTTACAACCGTTGATTTTAAAGGCGGTTTTAATTCATCTAATATGACAAGTATAGGTCTGATGTTTTGTAATTGCTTTTCTTTAACAAATGTTTATAATTTTGACGTGTTAGATACCTCTTCTGCTATCAGTATGGCCGGAATGTTTATTCACTGTGAAAACTTGGAAAGTATTGATGTCTCGCATTTTAATACTTCTAGTGTTACTGATATGCAATCTATGTTTGGAGCTTGCTATAAATTAACATCCATAGATGTTTCTAATTTTGATACAAGAAATGTAACTACAATGTATAATATGTTTCATAATTGCAAGGCATTAGAGACGCTTGATGTTAGAAACTTTGACACATCCAAGGTTACAAGTATGTCTTACATGTTTAGATACTGCCAAGCACTTCCACACTTAGATCTTTCAAATTTTAATACTAGCAGTGTTACAACCATGGAAAGAATGTTTGAAGGTGATAGAGCTCTTACTTCATTAGATTTGTCTAGCTTTAATACAGCTAATGTTACTAATATGTCACTTATGTTCAAGTCCTGTAGTGGTTTGACTTCTTTAAATGTTTCTAGCTTTAATACAACAAAAGTAACAACTATGAAGGATATCTTTTATGGTTGTGAATTATTAACAGATTTGGATGTTTCAAATTTTAGTGCTTCTAGTTTAACAAAGGCAGAAGATATGTTTCGTGAATGTTCTAAACTTAAAAGGATTGTATTTGGCGATGGTTTCAATACAAGTAAAGTAACATCAATGGAATACATGTTTTATAAGTGTTCAGAATTGGAAGAAATAGATTTTGGAAACTCATTTAACACTTCAAAAGTAACTACAATGACGAGCATGTTTAGCAATTGTACTGCACTTAAAAAACTAGATTTAAGCAGATTTAGTACTATAAAAGCTACTACTATGAGTGCTATGTTTAATAAATGTGAAGCTTTAAGGTATCTTGACCTTAGCACATTTGATACTTCTTTAGTAACTGACATGCAAAATATGTTTAAGAATTGCACAAATTTAGAGTTTATAATTATTGGTAATAGTTTTGATAAATTGAATGGAAGTACTATGTTTACAGGTTGCTCTTCTTTAAGATCTATTATCACTACATTAGTTATCGATGATCCTAATAATGCAATGGATGTAAGTACTTCTATTGGACTAAATTCAACTGCTGCTTTATATGTTCCTAATGTTGATACTGCGGAAGTATATAGACAAGCAAATCTATATAGTAATGTTTTTGGTGCTTCACGAATTAGACCTATTCTTGAAGTAAATGGTACGCCGAAGGATATTACTATAGCTCAAGATTCTGTTTATGGAACTGCTCAAGATAAGGGCGCTTCAATTGCAGGTTTCTCTTATAGAACAGAACGCGGAAATCCTATATATACTGAATTAGGCTATAGTATTACAGAAACTGGACTTCCTGTTGATACAACTACAACTGGTAATAAAACGGTTACTTATACTGGAAAGAAGGGTACTAATACTTTAATGACTGCTACCAGACAGGTAACAGTACAATTTGTTGATTCTGTCGCTCCATTCGGAAGTCTTACTATTCTTAATAAAATAACTGGTAATAGCAATAATGAATTTGTTAAACGTAGATCTGTTACTTTGAAACTATTTGGACAAGATAATGTTGCAGTTACAAATTACGCATTGGCAAATGAGAACGCAAGAAGTTCTGTTTCGTGGCAATCATTTACTGGACCAACTCTAGAACTTCCTTGGAGACTATCTGAAGGGGATGGAAGTAAGACAGTTTATTTAATGTTTAAGGATGGTGCAAATAATACTTCTGTGACTTTTGTAACACCATAAATTTGATATGAATATAAAAGCACTTATTATTTTCAAATAATAGGTGCTTTTGTTTATTGACTATAAATTTTATGGTATAATTATTTTGCAGTATTATTAAACTATTTAAGGCGGATTATTTAATGGATAAAATTGATATTAATGTTGGTCTTAATAATAAACAAATTAAATATAGAATAGAGAACAACCTTTGCAATTATGATACAACCGCCAAAACAAAAAGCGTTAAGAGAATAATTGCAGAGAACTTTTTTACGTTGTTTAATATTATAAATCTGGCTTTTGGAATTACTATCTTTTCAATTGGTGCGTATAAGAATTTATTATTTTTGACTATTATCATAATTAATACATTGATAAGCACTATTCAAGAGATTCATGCTAAAAGAATCACAGATAGACTTAAGATTATTGTATCTCCTAAGTTTGAAGTTCTTAGGAATGGAAGTACTTCAAAAATTGGTATAAATGAAATCGTAAGAGACGATATTTTGATATTGTCTACTGGGTCTCAAGTCGTTACAGACTCAGAAATAGTAGATGGAGAAGTTTTAGTTAATGAATCTTTCATTACGGGTGAATCTGATAGCATTACTAAAAAGGTTGGAGACAAGATTCTATCAGGAAGTTATATTGTAGGTGGTAAATGTAAGGCACAGGTAGAACATATTGGTGTTGATAACTATACATATAAAATCTCTAATGATGCTAAGTATATCAAAAAGATTAATTCCGAAATCATGAAAACTCTTAAAGGAATTATAAGAGTGGTCAGCATCGTCATAATTCCAGTAGGTTTATTATTATTCCTAACTCAAGTTAGAATCGAGAATGTTGATACTAATACAGCTATTTTAAATGTTATTGCTGCCTTAATTGGTATGATTCCAGAAGGTTTAGTACTTCTTACTAGTACAGTTTTAGCTGTTAGTGTAAGAAGACTTTCTAAAGCAAATGTGCTGGTACAACAATTGTATTCTGTTGAGACATTGGCTAGGGTTGATACTCTATGTCTTGATAAGACAGGTACTATTACAGAAAATAAGATGAAAATAGTGGACGTTATACCACTCGATTATGACAAGATTGCTTTTAATGAAATGTTATCAAAATATGCTAATTGTTCTGAAGACGAAAACTCAACTATGAATGCTCTTAGAGATTATTATAAGATTACAAATAGGCAACCATTACGTTGTAATTACAAAATCTCTTTTAATTCTGAAACTAAATGGTCTGCTATTTCTATTGAAAATGACAAGACTTATGTTATGGGTGCTCCTAGTTTTCTTACTAAGGATAGTAAATACTTAAGTATTGCTGATAAGTATGCAGCGGACTATAGAGTAATCTTATTTGGAACTTCTAATAGTGATCTAAGAGGTACTCGAGTAGTAGAAGACATTGAAGTTCTTGGTTTTCTTATATTGACAGATGTTATTCGTCAAGACGCAAATATTGTTATCTCTTATTTTTATGATCAAGGAATTGACTTAAAAGTAATTTCTGGAGATAATCCTAAAACTGTTTCGAAGATTGCTAAAAAAGCAGGAATTAAGAATTATGACCATTATATTGACATGTCTAATGTTTCGGATGATGAAATAGATAGCATAGTTAATGAATACTCTATATTTGGAAGAGTATCACCACTTCAGAAAAAATTACTTGTCAGCTCTATGCGAAAAACTGGTAGAACAGTTGCTATGACTGGTGATGGAGTAAATGATGTTCTTGCTTTAAAAGAAGCTGACACGGCAATAGCTCTTGCTAATGGTAGTGATGTTACAAAGAGTGTGTCTGAACTTATACTTTTAGACTCAAAGTTTTCTTCACTTCCAAAAGTTCTTTTAGAGGGCAGGAGAACTATTAACAATATAGAACGTTCAGCAACATTGTTTATATCTAAAACTATATATTCATGCTTTCTTTCACTGCTTTTCGTTTTTTTGCTTACAGCTTATCCTTTCCAGCCAATACAGCTAAGCCTTATAAGTGTTGTTACAATTGGGATACCTTCATTTTTGTTGGCCTTAGAGCCTAATTATAATAGAGTTAGAAAGCATTTCTTAAGAAATATCATATCCAAGGCATTACCTTCTTCTATTACAAATATTCTTGCGATAGTAATGTGTGTATGTCAGTACAAGCTTGGACATATCAATTATGAAATGTATTCTACACTTTGTGTTTTAGTTACTGCAACAACAGGCTTCTGCTTACTATTTAAGTTATCGCTTAAAAGAAAAGGTGAAAGAACTCGCTTACCAGTATCGCTATATAGATTTACAATTACGATTATAATGCTAGTTTTGTTTATTCTTGAAATTGTGTTCCTAGATAAACTATTTAATTTGGTTCCACTTGAATCAATTTCAACTTATGTTTTCAGGACAATATTAGTTACTATAATTGTTTTCTGCGGACTTAACTTTATTGGTGACTTTATTTCAAAAGATAGCAATAAGAGCCAAAAGACTGATTGAGGTGTTTATGGATAAAAGATTTATTAGAGAAGAAATTCTTGTTGGAAAAGAAGCTATTAATAAACTTGCCAAGAGCAAAGTTTTGGTCTTTGGAGTTGGAGGAGTGGGCTCATACGTCTGTGAAGCCTTAGCTAGAGCTGGGGTAGGGAAATTTGTTATAGTAGATAATGACACAGTAGATATTAGTAACATTAATAGGCAATTAATTGCTACTTCTTCTACTATTGGTAAAAATAAAGTTGACGTTATGAGGGAGAGAATTTTAGATATTAATCCTAAAGCTAAGGTTGATACCTATTGTACTTTTTTCTCACATGAAACTAAGGAACATATAATAAAAAAGCCTCTTACTTATGTTATAGATTGTATTGACTCTGTTCCTTCTAAGATAGAAATAATAAAACAATGTAAAAACTTAGATATACCTGTTATTTCTTCAATGGGGACTGGCAATAAACTATTTGCTAATAAATTTGAAATAAAGGATATTAATCAAACTTCAGTTTGTCCACTTGCAAGGTCGGTAAGAAAACAACTAAAAGCTGAAGGAATAGACCATGTTAAAGTATTATTCTCGAAAGAGGAACCAATAAAGAATGATGTTTACATAAACGAAAACAGAAAGATTGTTCCTGGAAGTGTTTCATTTGTTCCATCAGTTGCTGGGCTTATGATTGCAGGTGAAGTAGTTAGAGATATTCTAGATATAAATCGTTGATATTTATAAACCATTACGATATAATTTACTTGTCTTAAGTTTGAAAGGAATTTTTGTTATGTTGAAGGACAAGAAGTTAGTGTATAGTAGGGCTCTAGTTCCAAAATACTCTAAAGTTTATAAATATATTATTTCCGCTTTTGCTGTTGTTGCTATTTTGCTGTTTTTATTGTTTTCTTTGATTAATATGAGAATTGATGACTATGAGACAGATTCATATGGTAGTAATAATTATGAATTTGATAGTGTATTTGTTTTAAATGATAGATTGTTATAACTTATTATATTGTATTTAAAACAGACAAAGAATCTTTATAAGATTATGTCTGTTTTTTATTTAGAATTATTAGTTTGACTTCTTTTAGAACAACAGCTTCTTACAAAAGACTAAGATATTAAGTATTAATTGGAGGTTTCTTAAGAATGTTTAGCTTTGGTCAATCAATTGGAATAGACTTAGGAACTGCGACAATTTTAGTATATGTTAAGGGTAAAGGTATTGTTTTGAGAGAACCATCGGTTGTTGCAGTTGATAAGAATACAAACGAAGTAGTTGCCGTTGGAGAAGATGCTAGAAGAATGCTCGGAAGAACACCTGGTAATATTGTTGCTATTAGGCCTTTAAAAGATGGTGTAATATCAAATTATACTGTTACTGAAAAGATGCTTAAATACTTCATTAAGAAGGTTTGCGGTAGTTTTGTTTTTTCTCCTACATTAATGGTATGTATTCCTTCGGGAATTACCGAGGTTGAGAAAAAAGCAGTAGTTGATGCATCTATTCAAGCTGGTGCTGGTAAGATTTATTTAATAGAAGAGCCAATTGCAGCAGCGATTGGGGCTGGAATAGATATTACTAAACCTTGTGGAAGCATGATTGTCGATATGGGTGGAGGCACAACTGATATTGCAGTTATTTCTTTAGGTGGTGCAGTAGTTTCTTCATCTATTAAAGTAGCAGGAGATAAGTTTGACGAAGCGATAGTTAGGTATATCAAAAAGACATATAACGTAATTATCAGTGATAGGACAGCAGAAGAATTAAAGATAAATATTGGAAGTGTTTATCCTAGAGAAGATGCGCTTGAAATGGATGTTAGAGGGAGAGACGTTGCTACTGGCCTTCCGGTGAACCTTACTGTTAATTCTGATGACATTTTGGAGGCTTTATATGAGCCATCTGAGCTTGTTTTAGAAGCTGTTATAGATGTATTAGAGAAAACGCCTCCTGAGTTATGCTCTGATATTTCTGATAGGGGAATATTCATGACTGGTGGAGGATGTTTAGTATATGGTTTAGATAAACTAATTAGTGAAAGAACTGGAATACCTGTTATGATAGCAGACGAATCAGTATCTTGTGTTGCCATTGGAACCGGAAAAGCATTAGATGATGAAAACTTGCTCTCTAAGCTTTCGTCTCCTCATAAGAAAACAAAATATTAAAAGCTGGAACATAAATTAATTTGTTCCAGCTTTTTCTTTTACTTAGTAATTAAGTTTGAAATCTTTGTAACATCACCAGCACCAACAGTAATTACTATATCATCATTTTGAACGTTTTCTTTTAAGTATTGAACACAACTGTCAAATGAATCTATATATAAGCAATTACCTGTATTTTCATTAATACTCTGTGCAAGTCCTTCTGAAGTAGTTTCACCATCAAATTGTTCTCTTGCTGCGTATATATCTAGTAATAAAAGGTTATCTACATCACTAAAACAAGTTGAGAATTCATCCCAAAGGCTTTTTGTTCTAGAATATGTATGAGGTTGAAATACAACCCAAATTTTGTTATGAGGTAATGTAAGTGCAGAAGATATAGTTGCCTTAATTTCAGTTGGGTGATGGGCATAGTCGTCAAATACTCTTGCACCATTTAATGTCCCTTTATATTCAAATCTCCTTGAAGCACCTCTAAAGTTAGCAATTGCAGAAATAATAGTATCATTATCTATTCCATAGTGCTTTGCAAGAACAACTACTGAAAGTGAATTCATTACATTATGGTATCCTACTACATTTAGTGAAATAGATAAACTCTCTTTTCCATTGGTAGCAACATAAGAGTAGAAACCAGTATCGTTTAACTTAATATCTGTTGCGACCCAATCTGCCATGTTATTGTTAATAGCAAAAGATATTTTATTTTTATCTACCTTATTCATAACATCTATACAATTTTGATTATCCGCATTATATACGATTACGCCATCACTTGGCACTTTGGTTGCGAATTTTTCAAAAGCTGATTTAATATGATTTATATCTCTAAAGTAGTCTAAGTGATCTTCTTCAATATTTAGCATAATTATAGATTTTGGGAAGAACTTAAGGAAACTTTCAACATACTCGCATGATTCAATAATAAAGTATGGAGAATTTCCAACTCTGTAGTTTCCACCAATAGCATCAAAATTCGCACCAACTTGTACAGATGGATCTTTTCCTGCTTCTAAAAAGCATAGAGAAGCCATTGAAGTAGTAGTTGTTTTACCGTGTGTACCACAGATTCCGATTGTCTCAGAATAGTGTTTTGTAAGTTCGCCTAAAAACTCGCTTCTTTCCATAACAGGGATATTCTTCTTTTTTGCTTCTACGAGTTCCGGATTATCTTCTTTAATTGCAGCTGTATACACTACTAAGTTAGCTCCGTCTACATTTTCTGCCTTATGACCAATGAAAACATTAAAACCATCTTTTTTAAGTTTTTCTACCATATCATTATCATTACTGTCAGAGCCAGAGATAGAGTACCCCATTGAATTAGCTATATATGCTAATCCACTCATTGAAACTCCACCAATACCAATAAAATGAATTCTTAAACCTTTTTCTAAATTACATAATTGCATTAATAATCATCCTTTATTTTTTGACATCTAAATAGATTATATGTTCACTATTAGAATTATTCAATATCTATCTAAATAAAGTAAATTTCATTAGCTTAATAAATTGAAAGTAAAGTTAAATTTTTTTTAAATTTCTATTGCAGAAGTATTAAATATAAAGTACAATACAAATCGAGAGGGAAGAAGTGCAAAGGCTGAATTCCCTTAATACATTGAAAGGCGGTGCATTTTAAATGCAAATAACAGAAGTTAGACTTAAGAAAATTAAATCAGATGGCAATATGAAAGCCGTTGCATCAATCACATTTGATGATTGCTTTGTAATTCATGATGTAAAAGTAATTGAAAGACAAGACAAACCACTTTTAGTAGTTATGCCTGAAACAAGAAGAAAAAACGGAACAAGAAGTGACGTAGCTCATCCAATCAAACAAGAAACTAGAGACATGATTACAGCTGAAGTTCTTAAGAAATATGAAGAGACTCCAGATGTAGATGATGCTGCAGAGTCTGCTCCAGTAGAAGAATAAATAATAAAACACCTTGGTTTTAGCCAGGGTGTTTTTTATTTTCTATTGACAGTTTACATAAGGTGATATATAATTCGTTTGTTGTTAGTAAGCATATTCGACTATTGATATTTCATGAGGAGGAAAACGTATGTACATGCCTGACCTGATGGGTATTCCTGCTTTTTTTCAGTCTTTCACCACTGAGAACGGAGAAACTGTGTCTGATATCTATGAGGCCATCAAACGGATGAATCGCAAAGAAAAGGTCACTGTTCACCTTAGACTATTCAATGGCTACCTTTCACACTTCGTTATATCCAAAATTGATATTGTCTCCAGCAAATTAGTGCTATTCTACAGAGACAATAAGGCATATTCTGTGAACAATATCCGCGTGGATATGAGACCGCTTAAATCAAAGACTATGCGGTTTGAGCTCTCTCAAGACAAGGTTATCTCATTTGACCTTGCGAGGAAAAGTAACTTCAAAGAGATTACCGACTGGCTTTCGCAGGGCAAAGAGATGAAGGTCATCTACGCTGATGATGAGAACCCGGAGTTAAAGTGCACAATTATGGGTGTAAATCAGTTTGATCCTGAAAAGCTCATTTTTTCTAACACATACGGACTCAAATGCATTATTGTTGACTGAAACAATATATAAAGGCTCATAGGGTATTCTATGGGCCTTTATTTTTATCCTATATAGTAAACTAGCTATAATTATTGTATAATCAAATAGACCAAAACGTTAGGAGATTAAAATGTTCAATATAAAAGAAGAACTTAAAAAGCTTCCAGAAAAGCCTGGAGTATACATAATGAAAGATAAGGACGATAATATCATCTATGTTGGTAAAGCAGTTGTCCTTAAAAATAGAGTTAGACAATATTTCCAGAAGAACAATAAGACTGAAAGAATTAAAAAGATGGTTTCATTGATTGACCATTTTGAATACATTGTTGTTGATACCGAAATGGAAGCACTAATTTTAGAATGTAATTTAATAAAGCTTCATAGGCCAAAATATAATGTCCTACTAAAGGACGATAAAATGTATCCGTTCATCAAAGTTGGACTAAACGAAACTTATCCCACAATTAGAATTGTAAGGCGCAGAATTAATGATGGAGCAAAATACTATGGTCCATTTACAAATGCTTATGCAGCAAAGGAAACGGTTGACTATTTGAACAAAAACTTTATGTTAAAACACTGTCGAAAAGCCTTTAAAGAGGGTAAGTTTGAAAGTCCTTGTTTAAATTTTCATATTAAAAGATGTTTAGCTCCATGTGCTGGAAAAATCTCTAAAGAAGAGTATTTAAATAGAGTTAAACAAGCTATGGCGATTTTAGACGGCAAAGGAAATGATGCAATTAATGCTCTTTATGATGAAATGGAAACCGCTTCTCAACATTATGAATTTGAAAAAGCTGCAGAAATTAGAGATAGAATTGCTAACATTGAGAACCTTCTTGAAAAGCAAAAAATAGACATGTTTAATGAAAATGATATCGATGTAATTGGAATTTGTAAGTGCCAAGATAAAGCAGCAATTGAAATTTTTAGCATTAGAAATAGCAAAATGCAAAAAGGCGAAAACTTTATATTTAGAGATGTCAAAGATATTAGTGAGGAAGAGCTCTTAGAGAACTTCATTAAGCAATACTATAATGCTGATAATGTTCCTGGAAAGATTCTGTTTAAATATGAGATTGAATCTCTAGAGCTTATTAAAGAATGGCTTTTAAATATAAGTGGCAGAAAGAGTATTGAAATAAAGATACCGAAAATAGGCGAGAAAATGCGTTTTATTGAAATGGCAGAGAAAAACGCCGAGATTGCTCTTCAAAACAAAACTACAGTATTTGAAGAAAACGAAAATGTCTTGGAACTTATGAAACTATTGTCATTAGATTCACTTCCAAAAAGAATTGAGAGCTATGATATCTCAAACATTTCTGGTACTGATACGGTTGCAGGTATAATTGTATTTGAAAATGGCAAGCCAAAGAAAAACGAGTATAGAAGAATAAAAATAAAAACGGTTAGTGGGCAAGATGATTTGGCGTCTCAAAGGGAAGCATTAGAAAGAAGATTAAAATATCTTACCCCTGATGAAGAATTTGATAAAAATCCTTTCGGAGAGAAACCAGATTTAATATTGATGGATGGTGGAATAAACCAGATAAGAGTTGCAAAAGACGTTGTTAATAGTTTAGGTCTAGATATAGAAGTATTTGGAATGGTTAAAAATGAAAAGCATAGAACTAGGGCAATTTTAGACGAAAACGGAAAAGAATATGATATTTCTAAAAATACGAAACTATTCAACTTTATTACTTTTATACAAGATGAAGTTCATAATACTGCTATTAATTATCATAGAAAACTAAGAGAACAAAAAATGAAAAAATCAGCATTAGATGATATTCCTGGAATAGGTACGAAGAAAAAAGAACTTCTATTATCTAAATTTGGTTCAATTGAAAAAATGAAGAAGGCTGGAGTAGAAGAATTATGTAAAATTAAAGGTATAACTCGAGAACAAGCAGAAGAAATATGTAAACTATAATGGTATTAAAAAAACAGCAACCAAAAATTAGTTGCTGTTTTAAAATACTTATTCTTCTTCTTTAAGTTCAGATGTACAATGAGGACATCTTGTTGCTTTTATTGGAATTACAGATAAGCAGTAAGGGCATTTCTTTTCTGTTGGTGCTTCTTTTTCTGGCTCACCTTTTTTCTTTCCAAGGTTCATAAGCTTGTTAACAGCTTTTACCATAAGGAAAATGCATAGAGCCATGATCAAGAAATTAACAATTGAAGTAATGAAGTCTCCCCAATTAATAGATAAAGCAGAAGCGGCTTCTGAATCAAGTCCTGTGTAGTCAACCCATGGGAGCTTTAATTGTCCTGCAATTTCAGCACCTCCAATAGACTTAATTAATGGGTTAATGAAATCATTTGTAAGAGCAGTAACAATGTTACCAAATGCAGCACCAATAATAACGCCGACTGCCATATCCATAACATTACCTTTTAGAGCAAATTCTTTGAATTCTTCCATGAATTTTTTTGACTTATTTTTTGCTTTAGAAATGTCAATTTTTTTATCCATAATAATTCTCCTTTTCTTTAAATTATGCTTAAAATAGCATATTTGATTCATTTTTATATTATAAAATATACCTAGTATTGTCAATAAACCGCTAAAAATTTAGTTCTCAAAATACATAAAAAAGTAATATTATTTGTAAAATTCATTTTATTATAGCGCTAAATGTGGTATAATTCCTTTTAATAGTGTTTGTAGGTGGTGAATATGGCACTTTATAATGAAGATTTTATAGATACAGTAAAATCAACTTGTGATATTGTTGATGTTATATCTGGCTATGTTAATTTAAAAAGACATGGCTCTACTTTCTTCGGAAATTGCCCGTTTCATAGAGAAAAGACCGCTTCTTTCGCTGTCACTCCAGAAAAGCAGATATACCATTGCTTTGGGTGCGGTGTAGGTGGAAACGTAATAAACTTTATAATGAAAATTGAAAACATAAACTTTAAAGAAGCCGTTGAATTCCTTGCTGAAAAGGCAAATATTCCTTTGCCAGTTGCAGATAACACATCTGAATCTCAAGAAGAAGCAAAAATTAAAGATTATCATAAGAATCAAATGTATTCTATTAATAAATCTGCAGGAAAGTTCTTTCACCAAAATATATATAATTCTAAGATTGCAAAGGATTACATTAATACAAGAAAACTTAGCATAAGCACTATTAGAAAGTTTGGAATTGGTTTTGCGACAGGCAATAATTCTTTATACAGATTCTTGAAATCAGAAGGATATAAAGATGACGATATGCTTGCAACAGGGCTTATTGGAAAGAATACTCGTGGCGAGTTATATGACAAGTTTAAAGATAGATTGATGTTTCCTATTTTTGATGTTAGAGGTAGGGTAATTGCTTTTGGCGGTAGAGCTATTTTACCATCATCAGAGTTGAAAGCCAAAAATATACCTAAATATGTAAATTCACCTGAAAATCTAATTTATAAAAAGGGAAATCATTTATATGGTTTAAATATTGCAAAAGGCTCTAGTGGCAAACTTAAAAGAATTCTTGTTGTTGAAGGATATATGGATGTTGTTTCACCACAGTCATTTGGTGTAACAAATGTCGTAGCATCATTAGGAACAGCGCTTACCGAAAATCAAGGAAAGCTATTAAGACAATATGCCGATGAAGTAATACTTTCATATGATTCAGATGAAGCAGGTCAAAACGCAATTCTAAGGGGTATTGATATTTTACAAAAACTTGATGTTATTTGTAAGGTTCTTATAATGGAAAATGCAAAAGATCCAGACGAGTACATTCTTAAGTATGGAGTAGAAAAGTTTAATGCTCTTATCGACAACAGTATTACAGCAACAGAATATAAAATTAAGGTATTAGAGAAGCAATATAATCTAAAAGATACTACAGAGAAAATAAAGTTTTTAAATAAGATGGCCATAGTTTTAGCAGGAGTTACTAACAACATCGAAAGAGATATATATGTTGAAAAGTTATCTAAGGAATTAGGTGTAGGAAAAGAAGCAATAATTGCTGAAATTGAAAAACACTTGTTTAAAGATAAAGCAAAGGAAAAACCTTTATTGATATCAGTAGTTAACAATAAATCTAAGAGTAGTGATACTACAAATTTAGAAGAAAGTATTATATATTTGCTAACTTTGAAGAATCAGGATGTTTATAATAAAATTAAAAGTCTTGTTGATATTCAAGATTTCAGCGATGAAGTAAACAGAGCATTATTAGGTAAGGTTTACAATGCCTATATGAAAAATAATTTTAATGAGATGGATTTTACATCCATTTGTGAAAACGAGGCAGAACTTAGTAAAATTACCAAAATAATGGTCAAAGATACTAACATTACTGATCTAGACAAGGCTACAGATGAGGTCCTTGGATTCTTTAAAAATGCAAAACTGCAGCAAAGGAAAAATGACCTAGTTTCACTAATTAAAAACACTCAAGATACGGCTCTTAGAAGTACATACGAGAATGAATTAAATTCAATTATTCAAAGCTCTGGAACAAATACCTTATAAAGGAGGACTTAAATTGAAAAAGTCAAATAGCATTAAGTCAAAATCAACAAACAAACAAGTTAATAATTCAAAGAAAAAGGTTCAAGTTAAAAAGGCTGTTTCAAAAAAGCCAGTAAAGAATACAAAAAAAGTGACAAAACAAGTTTCTAGAATAAAAGTGCAACCTAAAAAGGTCAGCAAAAAAGCTACTAATTCAAAATCTAGAGTACCAGTTAAGAAGGTAAAAGAAGCTCCTAAAAAGACGAATTCAAAACTAAATAAAAATGTTAAGACTTCTTCTAAAAATCAAAAACTTAGCAAAAAAGTAACTAATGCTAAGTCTAAGGTTAATGTTAAGAAGTCTACTTCTAAAGCCGTAAAACCTATTAAAATAGAGAAGATATCAAAGAAGATGATTAAACCAGCATCTAAAAAACAGGTTATAAGCAAACAAACTAAAAATGTGCAACCAGTTAAAAAACAAAGTCTTCAAAAATCTAAGGGAAAGGTTGCACCGAAAAATTCTATACCAATAAAGAAGAAGGTTGAAAAAAGTACTGTGGATAAAAAATCTAAAAAAATAGAGAAGGTGTCTCAAAAACCTGTTAAGAAAACGCCAGACACTAAGAAAGTTAAAGTTGAGAAAAAATCAACTACTGTAAAAGAAGAAAAGAAAGTAACGACTAAAAAGTCAAATGAGATAAACAAAAAGAGTTCTCAAATTGCAAATGAGAAGAATTTGAAAAAGAAAGCATTAGAAGAAAAGCAAGAAAGCATTGATCTAGAATCAATTAATCAACAAGATAACGAAAATAAGTTACCTAACAAAGAAGTACAACCTAGTCAAAAGAATACTAAAGGCAAAAAAGAAAAATCATTAATCGATGCCGATCAAATTTCATTTTTGAAAGGCGAAGATAGTAACGCTACAGTTGAAAACATTATTCAGGCATTTCAGAAAAAAGGCACTATTACTTTTAAAGAACTTGTAGAAACTCTTGAAAAATTACATCTAGACGTTGAAACAATCGAAAAAGTATATGAAGCACTAGAACAAGCCAATGTTGACGTTATTGAAGATATTGACGATATTAATGATGATACATTAGAACCAGATATTGATGAATTAGACAAAATTGAAGAAGAGATTAATCTAGACACTGATTCTCAAGATTTAGATTTAATGGATCAAGTTAATATCGAAGACCCAGTTAGACTATATCTAAAAGAAATTGGTAAGATTCCACTTCTTACAGCAGAAGAAGAGATTGAGTGTGCAAAAGCAATGCTTGCTGGTGATGAGAAAGCTAGAAAGAAGCTATCTGAATCAAACTTAAGATTAGTTGTAAGTATTGCAAAAAAATATGTTGGTAGAGGAATGTTATTCCTTGATTTAATCCAAGAAGGAAACCTAGGATTAATCAAAGCAGTAGAAAAATTTGACTATAGAAAAGGATTTAAGTTCTCAACATATGCTACATGGTGGATAAGACAAGCTATTACAAGAGCTATAGCTGACCAAGCAAGAACAATTAGAATTCCTGTTCACATGGTTGAAACAATTAATAAACTAATTAGAACACAAAGACATTTACTTCAGTCTTTAGGTAGGGAACCAACTATTGAAGAAGTTGCTGAAGAGATGGAAATGCCAGTAGAAAGAGTTATGGAGATTAAGAAGGTTTCTCAAGAGCCTGTTTCTCTTGAAACTCCTATCGGTGAGGAAGAAGATAGTCACTTAGGCGATTTTATTCCTGATGATGATGCTCCATCACCATCTGAACTTGCAGCGTATACATTATTAAAAGAACAACTAAACGAGATTATCGAAACTCTTACTCCTAGAGAGGCAAAAGTATTAAGACTAAGATTTGGTTTAGATGATGGAAAAGCTCGTACACTTGAAGAAGTTGGTAAGGAATTTAACGTTACAAGAGAGCGTATTCGTCAGATTGAAGCTAAAGCACTTCGTAAATTAAGACATCCAAGTAGAAGTAAGAAACTTAAGGATTACATGTAAAATTTGCATTTACTTTTTAAATATTATATAATTGCTATGTAATATTAAGGAGGATAATATATGGGTAAATATAAAGGCTTGATTGTGACTATAATAATTGTCGCCGCTCCACTTGTTTGGCTTATTTTAAGACTTAGCGCAATAAAAGCTGAAGATGAGATCAATTATACAGACATTGAGAATTCAATTAATCAGATTTCTGAACAGTATATTTCAGATAGTAAACAATCAGGCGATACAGATACAGATGAAAAAGCTTCTGGTGAAAAGACTGGAAGTAAATATGGTACTCCTATTAGTAAAATAATAGAAAATGCGAAGATTAATGTTGCTTCTGCTAATGTTTATGCAGAACCAGATGAGACCTCGGGAGTAATTGGATCAGCATATAAGGATATTCCTATTGCGGTTCAAGACTATCCAAATGGTTGGTCTATGATTAGAATAGACGAGTTATCTGGATGGGTTAAAACTGAATACATAACAAAACCTGACGAGGCAAGTTCTACATCTGAAGTTCTAGGAACTGTTATTGGTAAGAGAGCAAAAGTTAAAGTAACTAACTTAAGAGTTAGAAGTTCTGCTTCTTCTGCATCAGACAATATAATCGATTCACTTAAAGATGGAGATGAAGTTAAGATTATAGGAGCTAATGATGATGAGTCATGGCTACAAGTCCAATACGGAACAAAATCTGGTTGGATTTCTGGTAACACAAATTATGTTACAATTTTAGATTAAGTTTTGTAGTTTACTTAATAGAAAGATTGTTTTATGAGATATTCTGTGCTTATATGTATTGCACTAGTTTTAGGAATATTGTGGGGGCTATATAATTTATATATAGCTCCCTTTTTTTTATTACTGACTATCATTTTATTGTATTTGACTAAGAGCAAGTTTAAAAATATAAAAAGAGTGATTATTACTTTTAGTGTGTTTTTTGTTGTAGCAGTTGCTTACATGTCTTATAAGAACTCAATATTTGAAACAAAATATCAAAATAATTCTATTATAGAGGATACAGGTATTTTACTTGACTTATTATCTAGTGGAGATTATTACAATAAGTATATTTTTCAAAACTCTTATAACGATAGATATATTATATATATACCCAATATTATTAACGTAAATCCAATGGATGTTGTTAGTATAAAAGGAACCTTTGAAAAGCCTTCAAAAGCTCGAAATGTTAATTGTTTTGACTACTCAAAGTACTTGTATTCTCAGAATTTGTATGGTTCTATTTACGTTAAAAGCTCCAATGATATAAGCATTGTAGGTAAGAGTACTAACTTTTTTTATTTGCTGAAGCATAATATAGTAAATACTTTTAAGAGAAATCTACATGATAGAAATTTTAGCATTCTTTTAGGAATGATAATAGGCGATACAATCTATATAGATAGCGAAATTAAAGATAGTTTTAAAGCTTGTGGGATTACTCATATACTAGCAGTATCTGGAAGTAATATATCTTATTTGATTTTATTCTCTAGGTTTTTATTAGAAAAACTATTTGGCAAAAAGCTTTCAAATTATCTTTCAATAATAATTATTATATGTTTTATCATTATCTCCGGCTCATCCGCTTCTGTAATGAGGGCACGGCATAATGGCAATAATTATAATTCTATCTGATATTCTATTTAAAAAGGCAGATACTATTTCGTCGTTGTTTGTTTCAGCTATTGTTATAATTACACTTAATCCTTTTTCAATATTTGATATTGGTTTTATCCTTTCTTTCGGTGGAACTCTTGGAATAGTATTATTAAACCCCAAAATTAATACATATCTTACTAGCAAATTTAATACGCTTAACAACTCGTTAAAGGCTTTTATAATAGAAACTTTAAGCGTAACAATTTCTGCACAAATTATAATTCTTCCAATTATGTGCTATTCATTTAATTCAGTTTCTGTTGTATCCTTACTAGCAAATCTAGTAATAGCCCCATTAATTCCTTTTATCACAATTGTTGGAATACTAATGTATATATTTAGTATTTTTAGTTATAATCTTTCAATGTTATTTGCGTATCCACTTAATTTTTCTATTAGTTTACTAATCAGCATATCAATAGTCTTATCTAGTTTTCCTTATGCAATGATATTAGTTCCTAGCCCTACTTATCCAATGATTACAATATATTATTTATTGACATTCTATTTGTTTAAGCAAAGGTCTAACTATGACAAATATATAAAATATATCTTATATCTTGTATCTATAATAATTATTATTTCTTTAGTTATTCCCAAAAACCATGTTGGAGTTAATTTTATAGATATAGGGCAGGGTGATTCTACGTTAATTAGAACAACTAAGAACCATACTATTTTAATTGATGGTGGAGGCTCTGAACAAAGTGACTATGATGTTGGAGAGAAGGTATTACTACCTTTTCTATTAAAGAATGGCATTATTTCAATAGATGTTATGGTAATTTCTCATTTCCATGAAGACCATGTAGAAGGGCTTATAACAGTACTAGAAAAACTAAAAGTAAATAAGATTATAATTGGCTTGCAAGGTAAAAGTACAGAATTGCTGGACAAAGTTTTATCGATTTCGAGTAAAAAGAACATACAAGTTTGTGTACTAAAGAAGGATGATAAAATAGTTATCGATGATATAATTTTAGATGTTCTTTTCCCAAACTCTAATTATGAGCAGCCAAATAATCTAAACAACAACTCTTTAATTATAAAAGCCAAAGCATTTGATACTACAATACTTTTTACTGGAGACATGGAAGTTCCTGAAGAAGAGGCATTATTGCGAGAAGTAACTAAAGATACCTTAAAGTCAACAATACTAAAAGTAGGACACCACGGCTCAAAAACGTCCTCTTCTAAAGAATTTCTTTTAAAAGTATCACCTTCTATATCTATCATTAGCTGTGGTGTTAATAACAAATTCGGACATCCAAACAAAGAAGTGGTAGAAAGACTTAAAGAACTTGGCACAAGAATATATAGAACAGACCTTCTAGGACAGATAACAATTAAGGTTCAAAAAAATAATAAGATTTCTATTTCACATGTATTAGAACCTTCTGATTTGTGACATTTTGGTGAACATATTGCTTTTTACAAAAATATATAGTATTATGAATTAGCAGACGGAAATTCAGAGTGCTAAATTCACATATAAAGGAGATGATACAAAATGGCACTATGTATGGAATGTAAAAAGAATACGGCGGTAGTTTTTGTAAACAAGGTAATAAATGGCCAACCAAGTGTTGAAGGCTTATGCTTGGCTTGTGCAAAAAAGAGGGGTATTAATCCTTTGTCTTCATTAATGAAGCAATATGGAGCTTCTGACGAAGAAATTGAAAATATGAATAATCAATTTGATAATATTATAGAGTCTATGGACAATGGAAATCTTGGCGATTTACTTGGTGAGATGCCTACTAGTGATGGTTTACCAAATGAAGGTGGAGATACGCCAGTAGATTCATTTACAAAAATGTTTGATAATATGATTTCTCAGCTTGGAAATGGTCCTAAGAATGCTAATTATTCGTCAAATGAAGAAGATACAAATGTTAAGACGAATCCACGTAATAAGGAAAAAGTTGATAAATCTAAGAAGAAAAAATATTTAGATACATTTGGAACAAATCTTACTGTAAAAGCTAAAGAAGGAAAAATAGACAAACTAATTGGCAGAGAGACTGAAATAGAAAGACTAACTCAGATTTTAAATAGACGTTCTAAGAATAATCCTTGCTTAATTGGAGAGCCAGGTGTTGGTAAAACAGCAATCGCCAATGGTCTTGCAGTGAAGATTGCAAATAAAGACGTTCCAGAGAAGTTGATTAACAAAGAAGTATATCTTCTTGATATGACTTCTATGATTGCTGGAACTCAGTTTAGAGGCCAATTTGAAGCTAGAATGAAGGGCGTAATTGACGAGTGCACAAAATTTGGAAACATCATTTTAGTTATAGATGAAATTCATAATATAGTTGGAACTGGTGATGCAGATCACTCAATGAATGCGGCAAACATTTTAAAGCCAGCACTTGCTAATGGAGATATTCAAATCATCGGTGCTACAACTTTAAAAGAATATAGAAAATATATTGAAAAGGATAGTGCATTAGAAAGAAGATTTCAGCCTATAATAGTTGACGAACCTTCTGTTGAAGACACAATAGAGATATTAAAAGGCATTAAAGGCTACTATGAAGAATACCACAAGGTATCTATTTCAGAAGATTTAATAAGAAAAATAGTTATAATGTCTGAAAAATACATTCATGACAGATTTTTACCAGATAAGGCTATAGATATCATGGATGAAGCTTGTTCAAAATTAAATCTTACAAACAAGGTTTTATCTAAACTTGCTACTTTGAAAGAAGAATTAGATGATATTAATGCTCAAAGAGAAGACTTAGAAACAATTGATGCTGAGCATGAAGAGCCAAATTATGAAAAGATTTTAGAGCTAAAATCAAGACAAAGTGCTTTAGTTTCAGAAATTGCTGAGCTTTCACAGGGAAATTTAAACTTAACTTTAAATATAGAAGACGTTGCAAGAGTTATAGAGACTTGGACAAAGATTCCCGCTTCTAAGATAACAGAAACTGAGAGCAAAAAGCTATTAAATCTAGAAAACAATATTCATAAAAGACTTATTGGGCAAGAAGAAGCAGTAACTGCAGTATGTGATGCGATTAGAAGAAATAGGGCAGGCTTAAAGATTAGAAAATCGCCTCCATCATTTATATTTGTAGGTCCAACAGGAGTGGGTAAGACTGAGCTTGCAAAAGCGCTTGCTTCAGAGCTTTTTGGCACTGATGAATCAATCATAAGAGTTGATATGTCAGAGTATATGGAGAGTCACTCTGTATCTAAACTTATTGGCTCACCTCCAGGATACGTAGGTTATGATGATGCCGGTCAATTAACGGAAAAAGTTAGGAGAAATCCTTATTCTATAATTCTTTTTGATGAAATTGAAAAAGCACATCCTGACGTATTTAACATTCTATTACAAGTATTAGATGAGGGAAGACTTACAGACTCTCAAGGTAGAGTTGTAAACTTTGAAAACACTGTAATTATTATGACATCAAATGCTGGCTCAAACTTGAATAACAATGGAATTGGATTTAACAGAGAAGAACAAAAAGAAGTAGATGGAAGGGTAAAAGAAGCATTAAAAAATACTTTTAGGCCTGAATTTTTAAATAGAGTAGATGAAATTGCCATTTTCCATACTTTATCTAAAGCTGAGCTTCTAAAAATTGTTGATTTAAACCTTACAAAGCTTTCAAATGAGCTTAAAGAAAGAAATATATACGTTTCTTTTGATAATGACGTTAAAGAGTATATTTTGAATAATGGTTATGAACCTCAATATGGGGCAAGGCCAATAAATAGAGCAATCGAGAAGTATATCGAAAATGTCCTAGCTGAAAGCATTCTAAAGGATGAAATTATCCCTAATGAAGAGGTTTTGTTGTTTATTAATCAAGATAACAAAGTAGCCGTTAAAAGCAATTAGAGGTTGACAGAATATGGCTTTTGAGGTAAAATATGTAAGGTTAAGAATCTTTCAAAACGACAAACAAAGGAGGATTCCTGGATGAAGAGCAAGATTGACATCCTGAGAAACGTCATTGTGATTCCACATCACGGCTGTGAAGTTTGTTGCATCCAGCGAGGTCGGATAATTCCACCTGGAGGAATCATTGCAAAGTCTAAGGACATCATCATTTTCCATGAATACACCACATATATCAAAGGGTATATTGTGGTGGCACCCACGGACCACAAGACCTCGTTAACAACCGAAGAGAGGGAAATGTACCAGGATTACATCGAGGCTATCATAGCTTTCATGATGGAAAAAAATGTGGCAGAATCTTTTACCGTCAAAGAGTGCATTGAAGATGGACATATCCGCTTTCACATCCTTCCTGATTTTGAGGGTGTGGACTGGGACCAGTATGAGGTATCTCTGCTTTCCGAAATGGGACCTGCAAGCCTTGAGAGAAGGGGAATTCAAACCTCATCTCCCTATGAGATCCTTCTTCTCGTTCAGCACCTCAAGAACGAGATGAAAAAAAAGAACCGGGAACTTATGGTTACTGTTTGAATTTTGGCAGGACTGCTTTATAATAGAAGCGGCCCTGCTATTTTTTTATAAGATTGGAGTTTTATATGAAATTAAAGAATAAATATCAACTAATCATAATTATTGCCTTAATTCTACTTATATTTGTCATTATCTTATTCAATATATTAAGCAATAATAATTCAACATATATATCATACAAAGAATTTAACAAGTACTTAATTAGTGGAGATATAGACTCAGCATCATTAGACGGAGAAAAGGTATTCTTCAATTTAAAGAGTGCGTCTGGAGAATACTACACTGATAATCCGAGTACAGAAAACTTTAAAGAAACCCTATTACTAAATGATGTAAAACTAGATGATTCCTTTAATAGCTTTACAGTAGAAGATGCTTTAGATATATTGTTCTATCTTGTCTTTTTTGTATTTATTGGATTTGCAATATATAAAATTACTGCTACATTTGGTGGTCAAAAGTTTAAAGTGGTAAGAAAGACAAATACAACTTTCAATGACATTTGCGGAATGGCAGATATTAAAAAGGATATGACAAAAACAATAGATATTATTAAAAATCCACAAGAATATGAGCAAAAAGGAATTAGGGCACCAAAAGGAATAATCTTAGAAGGACCTCCTGGAAATGGCAAAACTCTATTTGCAAAGGCATTAGCAACAGAAGCGGGACTAAATTTCATTCCGGCAAAAGGAGCTGATTTTCAAAGCGCAATAATGTCTATTGGTCCACAAAAAATTAAAGCTCTATTCAGAAAAGCAAGAAAAAATAAGCCATGCATATTGTTCATAGATGAGTTTGATAGCATAGGTGAAAGACGTTCATATACAGGTATGGGAATTGACAAAGAGAATAATAGGATTATTACAGCAATGCTAAACGAAATGGATGGATTTGAGGAAAAGGATGGAGTATTAGTTATTGGTGCAACTAATTCATATAGTTCACTCGATTCAGCTTTAATTAGGCCTGGTAGATTTGATAAAAAGTTTAATATTGGAAATCCAGATAAAAATACGCTTAAAGAACTGCTAGAAATGTATACGCCAAAGATTAAGCTTAGCCAGACTATAAACAAAGAATCATTAATAAAATGTCTAAGCGGTATATCTTGCTCAGCGATAGAAACACTTCTAAATGAGGCTACTTTAGAGGCGGTTTCAAAGAATAAGGACGAAATTAGCATAGAAGATATTATTATAGCAGGTAAAAAAACTAATATTATTAATATAAATAAGCTTTAAATAAGACATTTTGAGCTCAAATTTATAAATTGTAATGGCAAAATATGTTGACATAATTCTATGTGAAAGATATAATATCAGCATGGTTTTCATGGTTTTTTCTCAAAAAAATAATTTTTGGAGGGATGATGTATGGAAGACAGAGATCGCAAGGAAGCTCGAATCCAGCAGGTAATTGCAGAAATCAAGGCACTTCGGAAAATCTTAGTTAAGACACTACGAGCATACTACATGGGATATCGGGATGCCCAATTGGATCTTGCTGAAACCTGCAGAAACAAGTACACCAAAAGGGTTCGAATTCAGATCATTTCAAATGATTACCTTCGTAAAATCCATCACTTAACTGAAGTGTTCGGGGAGTTCAAGATTTTAAGCCCAGGGTGCGTTGCATTTGGTTCTGCAGAACGGGGAAACTATAAAATCTGCCAGCTTGGGGACTATGACTACTTCAGGAACGCGCTGTGGATTCACGTTGCATTGGTGAAAGAAATTATCACTGACCTTCGTTTCCGTACAAATTGTGATTTTTCTGATTTTGACAGATATGAAAAACTGCTCAACGAGTATAAGAGACTCTCAAACGAGCTCTATTACAGTTGACGCGAAATCTATAAGAGTGCATTTGCACTCTTATTTTTTATGTGATAAACTCTAGTTGTTGTATTTATGAAGAGAGGATGAAAAAATTTGGAAATAGATAGATTAGTACCAGCAATAGAAGCGCTACTTTTCGTTAGCCGGAAGGCCTGTGACTAAAAAGACACTAGCCGAAATACTTGAAAATACTGAAGAAGAGATTGAAGAAGCGGCTCAAAAGCTAGAAAACAGGCTAACAGATGATAACTCTGGTATTCAGCTAATTAGAATAAATGATGGGTATGAGCTTTCTACAAAAGAAGCATACTACGATATGGCAGTTAAATTATTAGATAATAGGCCTAAACCATCATTATCTCAAGCAGCAATGGAAACGCTAGCTATTATTGCTTATAACCAAAGGATTACTAGAGCGGAGATTGAGCGAATTAGAGGTGTTTCTTCAGACAGTGCTATAAATAGGCTGTTAGAATACAATCTAATAGAAGAAGCGGGAAGAATAGACGCACCTGGAAGACCCATGACTTTTAAGACTTCAGACGAATTTTTAAGGCTATTTGGATATGAATCTATAAATGATATGCCGGAATTGCCTCAATTAAAAGAAGATGATGGTCAGATAGAGCTAAAATTAGATGAAACCACTACTGAAAGCGAAGAACCTAACATAGAAGAACCACAAAAAACAAATGAAGAATTTACTCCAGAAAATGTAGAAAATTAGCATTTTTTTGTTTGACAAAGGCTATAAAACGATATATAATTTGGTCGTTGACTTTAAAGGGATTATTTTTAATTTATATAGATATTCTAAGGAGGGAGATATAAATGGCACAACCAAAAAGAAGATGGTCTAAAGCAAGAACCGGTTTAAGAAGATCTACATGGAAAGTAGAAGCTCCAGGTTATGTAGAATGTCCACATTGTCACGAGCCTGTTTTACCACATAGAGTTTGTAAGAATTGCGGATACTATGACGGAAAGCAAGTTATAAATAAAGAAGAAGCAGCTAAATAAGGCTGCTTTTTTCTATATTCAAAAGATATAAGGAGGTGATGGCCTTGAAAAAGCACTTGATTAAAGAAATAGTAAAAGGAAGTATTGCTGAGGAATTAGATATAAAAGCTGGTCGCTATTTAATTCTAGTAAATGATATTGAAATAAAGGATATTTTGGACTATAAATACCAAATGTTTGATTCTTTCGTTACTATTGTTATTCAAGATGAAGATGGTAATGAAGATGAATACGAAATTGAAAAAGAGGAAAATGAAGATATTGGCTTAATCTTTGAAGAAGAGCTAATGGACACACCACGTAATTGTGCTAACAAATGCATTTTTTGCTTTATGGATCAATTGCCTCCAAATGTCAGAGACACACTAGTATTTAAAGATGATGATTTTAGACTATCATTTATGACTGGTAATTACGTAACACTTACAAATTCTGGATATAAAGACCTAGAAAGAATTGTAGGATATCACTTAAGCCCAATTAATGTTTCTATTCATGCTACAGATAAAGACGTAAGAGCTATGATGCTTAACAACAAAAATGCTGGTAAAATAATGGAATATATCGAATTTTTGACTAAAAATGGCATTTACATCAATGCTCAAATCGTACTATGTCCTGAAATTAATGACGGCAAAATACTAGACAAAACAATTGAAGACCTCGCTAAATTTTTTCCTTATGTTCAGTGTATTGCTATAGTACCAGTTGGTTTAACAAAATTTAGAAAAGGGCTATTCCCATTAAAAAGATATAATAAAACAAGTGCTAGAAAAGTTATTAATCAGGTGGAAGGTTGGCAAAAAATCCTTAAAGACAAGTATGGTTCTAGAATAGTGTATGTTGCTGATGAGTTATATATTCTAGCAGAAAAAGAAATTCCACCTTATGAAACGTACGAAGATTTTATGCAATTAGAAGACGGTATTGGAATGCTAGCTAAATTTAGAAAAGAATTTGAGGATAAGCTAAAACGTTTAAAACCTAAAAAGGTAAAAAGACAGGTGACTGTCGCAACGGGGAAATGTGCATATAAGTTTTTAGAATCGCTTTCAAAGAAGTTAGAGGACAAGTTTTCAGGCCTTAAAATCAATGTTGTACCAATAGAAAACACATTTTTTGGTAAAAACATCACTGTTTCAGGGTTAATTACTGGAAATGACCTCATAAACCAGTTAAAAACAGCTGATTTAGGTGATTTTCTCATATTAAACTATAATTGCCTAAGAGAGGATGAGCCTGTATTTTTGGATGATGTACACCTAGATGACGTAAAAAAGGCTCTAAAGGTCAAAATTAGGCTTTGTAATGGCACAGGAGGAGACTATATTACGAATATTATTAAATAAAACCAATCTTTACCATATCGGCTCATGATAAACAATTATTGACATTTGCTAGTTTACATATTATAATTTCTTATGCAAACTAAATTATAGGAGGGATTCCATGGTAGTTCTTGCTGTGGTTCTTGGGCTTCTTCTTCTGGCATGCATCTACATCCGATTCTTCTACAACCCGTTTCACAAAATGGTGATTGACAACATCCGGCCGTCCAGAAGGCAAGTACGACAAGTAGCATCCTCAGATGAACCTATCTGCTATCACACCATCATGGACTGCGAATCCTGTGGAGCCAGCTACAAATGTAAAAGGATATTTGGAGCAGGCTATATTAGGACAAAAAATGACAATCCTTAAACATATCAAATAATTTGATGATATCAAAACAGCCACTGCACCTATGCGGTGGCTGTTTTAATTTTATTAGTTGTAAATTTATGTTTCCTGATTTATAATTAATATAGCAATTTTTGAAATTAAATCTATTTGGATGAGGGATTTATATGAAAAACTATCTAAGCAAAAATTGGAAAAAAATCTTATATTTTGTAACAATTATAATTATTGTATTTAACACGGTTAGAACTGTTATGACACCAAATACCATTATAGATGACTACTACAAATACGGCCCAGAATACGTTCGTGTTAATGATTCAAATGGGAATTCAAATATTAATTCTGAGGAAGTTAAAGAAGGAGTAAATAATGGTATTGGAACCATTACTGATGGTATGACAAACGTTTTGGTTGACAATACAGGTATCCCACCTGAACTTGCAAGAGGAATTATCGTTTTTACATCCCTCTTTTTAGTAATACTAATACTAAGTAGTGTATTATCTGGAGGTAGCTCAGCTCAGCCGGCTAAGAAAAAATAATAATAAAGGAGTTTATTATGGATTTCATTAAAAGTATCAAAGAAAAAGCAAAGAATAGTATAAAAACTATAGTTCTACCTGAGTCTTATGATATTAGAGTTTTAGAAGCTGCAAGAAAAGTAACTGATGAGGGCTTTGCAAAAGTTGTTTTGATAGGAAATAGAGAAGAAATCAATAATATTTCAAAGGGAATAAGATTAGATGATATAGAAATAATTGACCCTAAAAATTCAGAAAAACTTGATTTCTACACAAATACACTATACGAACTTCGTAAAGAAAAAGGCATGACTTATGAAAAAGCAGTAGAAACACTTAAGAATAATATATATTTTGGCACAATGATGATTAAATGTGGAGATGCTGATGGACTAGTTGCTGGAAGCATTTGTTCAACTTCTGATACATTAAGACCTTCTTTGCAAATAATAAAGACTGCACCTAATGTAAAACTAGTATCATCTTTCTTTGTAATAGATGTTCCAAATTGCGAATATGGGGATAATGGTCTATTTTTATTTTCTGATTGCGGTTTAAACGTTAACCCTAATGCAGAGGAACTTTCAGAAATAGCTATTTCTACCGCTAATACTTGGAAATCTTTATTTGGAACAGAGCCAAGAATTGCAATGCTTTCATATTCAACTTTAGGAAGTGCTCCGCAGGTTGAAGGAATGAATGTTAAAGTTCAGGAAGCAACTAAACTAGTTAGAGAAAAAAGACCTGATTTATTAGTTGAAGGAGAGGTTCAACTTGATGCTGCAATAGTTCCTTCAGTTGCTTCTAAAAAAGCTCCAGAAAGTAGTGTTGCAGGAAAAGCAAATGTTTTAATCTTCCCTGATATTAACGCTGGAAATATTGGTTACAAATTAACTCAAAGACTTGCTAAAGCAGAAGCTTATGGACCTATTACTCAAGGTATAGCGAGACCAGTCAATGACTTATCTAGAGGATGTTCTGCAGAAGATATTGTTGGTGTAATAGCAATTACTGCTTTTCAAGCTCAATAATTTTGATTTAAAGCCCTATTTATAGGGCTTTTTTTTAATGTAATCTTAATCTTAGATTAATACCTTTGAAACACATAATTGATATAATTTTAATAGATTATTATTATTATTAGGTGATAATATGAATTTTGAAGAACTTAAGGGAAAAATTCAAGAAGATGTAACGGCGCTTGAACAAGCTACTAATCGTCTTGAATTATTAATACAATTTTTATCTGAAAAATATAATGATTCAGCTTTACATTATTTAAATATAGAATTTTTTATTCAAGAAACAGCTTCTATTAGAAATGAATTGTTTGTTCTAGATGACTTTTGTCAGCTTCATTCATTGGCGAAACCATTCAATCTCCAGGATTATTCTGGTCTAGATTTACCTTCGGATCCTATTCTTCTATCAGATGGCAGCGAACAAACAAATACTAGCACACAGAATGTTGGATATACTGATGAAGAAATAAGATTACTCTCGCCACTTAGCAATTATCTTTATAGCTTATTGTCAGACATCCGCGAACACCAATATCAATTGTCTAATTCTTTTACTTCATTGACTTATCCCATCTTATCTAGTCTAGGGCAAACTGTCCAAGATTATCCGGAAAATATGAAGTTAACCGACTTTATTAATGAGTCTGGTGTTGATGTAAATGCTCTTGATTTTCAATTGTTGAGTTCTGACGAAGTTAACAAGCTATATGGTTTTATTACTATAAGTTATAATCCTGAAGATCAAGATTTATCTTCACCAGAAACACCAAAGAAAACAGATGTTATACAAGAGGATATTATTCGTCCGTTTGGAAGGAATATATCACAAATGACTGCAGACTATACTAAACTCTGGGATGAAAGAAGAATACTAATTGACCTAATTCAAAATCATTTACCATTGGATTCTGGTGGTAAAAATACAATATTACAATTTCATGTAGTTGAAGGAACACATAAAGAAGGCTGGTATGACATATCTGAAATTGGAGGATTTACAGATCAAGAAATAGATGGATTTCAGATTATTGATGATGGAGTTGGATATCAAAAAGAATATCTTTACTATTATGCTTCAAATAAGAGTGAAGAAAGTGCTGGTAAATTTGGTGAAGGATTAAAAGTTGCTCTTGGAGCGGCGCTTGCAAGAGGATGCAAGGTTGAAGTTCAGTCGCACTATGAGCCAGAAGCGGGCTCACAAAATGAACCTCTTGATTGGAGTGCTACAGAAGAATTAGCAGAATCTGGTGCAATAAGACCAATTATAGTTGATTATAGAGAGGGAGCTGATATTAAAAAAGGAAGTCTCACTCGAGTAATGAACATAAATCCTGCGTTTGTTAGACAGCTTAGAAATATTAGAGAAAGTGTATTGTATTTTCACCCTTCAAAACCAGTTGCAGAAACTATGTATGGTTCAATTTTAGAATTAGAGCCAGCTGATATAATGCAAGCATCAGGGAGAGTATATGTAAAGGGGCTTTTATGGCCTGACAATAAAGATACAATCTTTTCTTATAATTTTACTCATTTAGATGTTAAAAACAGAGATAGACTATGCCTTGAAAGATGGTCTGAATTAATACCTGCAATTGAATCCGTCCTTTCCGATTTGTCCGATAAAAAAGTAATAAAACAAATATTGCAAACAATTAGCAATTATAGTTCAACCGAAAGAGAATATGCAGAATTAAGTGCTGTTATATTTCATGATTATAACATTTATCATCCTGATATTTTGCAAGCTTGGTTAGAATCATTTAAAGAAGTATTTGGTGAAAGGGCATGCGTTATTGCCAGAAACTCATCCAACCCAGCAGCATGTGACTATGCGAGACATATGGGGCTTATACCAATTGTTTTACCAAATTCGTGGGCACTTGCTTTAAGTAGAGTTAGGGGCAAAGATGGTGAAAAAATCTTATCTTACGAAGAAGAACATGATTCTGCAATTCGTAATGCAGTACCTGTTCCAGCAAATGAGATAACTGAAGATGAGAAAATTGTAGTTGATTGGCTACTACACGATATAGTTACCTTGTTACCACATGAAAATGGCAAACCAAGGATATCCAATATCGAAATATATGATTATCCTAAAGATTACTTTGGTTCAAAGGCTGCTGGCTTTGCAAAATTAGGAGATACTATACATATTTGCAGAGATACATTTACAAATATTTTTGATTTACTCCATGTTGTTTTCCACGAATCTGGTCATGCTTATACGGGTGCAGGTGACCCTGATAAAGAATTTAGAGATTTCTTATCAAGAGTTCTTGCAATTCAAGCTGCAAATAATGTTCTTGGCCCTGAAAGGTTAAGTCAAATAAGAAGTCTAAGTCGATTTGCAACAAGACCAGAACCAAGTGCAATGGAAGAATTCTTTTATGATGCATTTAAACCTTTTCAAGATCCATATACTTTTCAGTTCTTATCTAAAACTGATTCTACACCATCTGAATTAGGACCTTTTGCAAAATTGTTAAGTGAAATGGGCTATGGAAGTAAAATGGATGAGCTAAAAAGAGATATTGATTCTTTCATTTCTCGTCTCGAAGGTAAAGGTTATAATCTCGAACAAATCACGAGAGTATTAGAAATGCGTAAAAGAGAAGTAAATCCTGAAGAATGAGGTGAAAAATATGAATGATATAAAAGTTAATTCGGAAGTATTAGGTGTTTTAAAGATTCTAGACAAAGAAACTTTACATAGACTACCTGATGACGTCTATGAATACTTAGTAAAGAATTCAAAAGAAGACTTAATACCAGACATTCCATACGGAACACCTCTAAATGAAATGCCAATTTCAAGAGAAGCACAGGCATTTGTTACGATGTTAAATCTGGCTTTCTTTTGTAAGGATGGTAAGGAAAAAGAGACAATTATGAAAAGAATAATACAAAACGAAAAGAAGTATAATAGCTAATTTTTTCCTTGAATTATTGATTAAGCACGAATTTTATGGTAGAATTCGACTTTGAAAATTGCAAATAAAGGAGTTTTATATATGAAAGTATTAGTTGTTAATTGTGGAAGTTCTTCACTTAAATATCAATTAATTGATATGGAAAATGAAAAAGTTCTTTGCAAAGGAAAATGTGACAGAATAGGCGAGACTGGAGAAGGAGCTATAGGTAAGCCATTTATTGAATATAAAGGTAAATCTGGCAAAAAGATTATAGAAGAAATCCCTCTTCCAGATCATGTTGCAGCATTTAGAGCTGTAGTTAGATATATGACTGATGCTGAAGAAGGTGTTGTAGAAAACTTATCTGAGATTTCTGCAATAGGACATAGAATAGTTAATGCTGGTCCTTTCTTCTACAAGACAACACTAGTTACAGATGAAGTAATGACAAAATTTAAAGAGAGTTCAATTCCTTATGCACCACTTCATAATCCTGCTGCACTTCAAGGTATTAATGCTTGTTTTGAAACAATGGAAGGAATTCCTCAAGTACTTGTATTTGATACAACATTCCATCAAACAATGCCTGATAAAGCATTTATGTATGGTGTACCATATGATTGGTATGCAAAATACGGAGTAAGACGTTATGGTGCTCACGGAATGTCACATCAATTTGTTACAGAAGAAGCTGCCAAACTATTAAATAAGCCTTTAAACGAATTAAATATGATTTCATGCCATTTAGGAAATGGTTCATCTATTACTGCTATTAGAAATGGTAAATGCGTAGATACATCAATGGGATTTACTCCATTAGAAGGACTTGTTATGGGTACTCGTAGTGGAGATATTGATCCAGCTATTATGGAATTTGTCATGGATAGAGAAAACATGGATATCCATGAAATGTTAAAGACTCTTAACAAAAAATCAGGTCTTCTTGCACTTTCTGGAAAAACTGGAGATGTTCGTGATTTAAGAATGCTTAGAGATCAAGGCGATGAAAGAGCAAAAATGGCACTTGAAGTGTTGTCTTATAGAATAAGAAAGTACATCGGTGCTTATATGGCTGTTCTAGGACATGTGGATTGTATTACATTTGAAGGTGGTATTGGAGAACACAATCCTGACGTTGTTAAAGCTGCAGTAGATGGTTTAGAAGAATTTGGAATCAAATATGATGACTCACATATTAATGATGAAATGTATGAAGGAGTTGTTAGTACCGAAGATTCTAAAATCAAAATGTTTGTTATAGCAACTAACGAAGAGATTGTTATTGCTAGAGAAACACTAAACGCAATTAAATAAATATATAAAAAAGTCCTCAATAATCATGCTTTTTTAAAGCAATTATCTGAGGACTTTAACTTTATGATCAAAAGAATCCGAAACGTAGATTTTTCCTTTTTCGATTTTCATATCTAATTTACATAATTTTTATACAGTATTTTTTTATCAATTCAATACAAACATGTTACATTTACATAATTTTATAGAATTTTTAGCCAAATATGGTATAATTTACATGAATATTTCTAGTTAAGGACGATGAAAATGGTTATTTCAAACGAATTTAAAGACTACGAGATCCTAGATATGGCAAATGGCGAAAAGCTTGAAAGATGGGGAGATATATACCTAATTAGGCCTGATCCACAAATAATCTGGCCTAATAAAACTAATCCAAAGCTATGGAAGTTGGCAAATGCTCATTATCATAGAAGCAATAAAGGTGGAGGAGTATGGGAATACATAACGGAACTTCCTAAATCTTGGCAAATAAAATACAAGTCTTTGACTTTTAACTTGAAACCTATGGGTTTTAAACATACGGGCCTATTTCCAGAACAAGGCTATAACTGGGATTTTATGATGAAGAAAATTAAAGATAGTAATCGTAAAATCAAAGTATTAAACCTGTTTGCATATACGGGAGGAGCAACATGTGCCTGCCTTAAAGCCGGAGCATCTGTTTGTCACGTTGATTCATCAAAAGGAATGACACAGTGGGCAAAAGAAAATGTAGAAAGCTGTGGACTTAAAAATGCAGAGGTTAGGTTTATTATAGATGACGTTAACAAATTCGTTCAAAGAGAAATAAGAAGAGGAAATAAATATGATGCTATTATAATGGATCCGCCATCTTATGGTAGGGGCGCAAAAGGAGAGGTTTGGAATATAGAGACAGATTTATTTGATTTGGTTAAGCTATGTTCACAGGTTCTATCCGATGACCCATTATTCTTTATAATAAATTCGTATACTACAGGACTTTCTCCATATATATTAGGAAATATACTTAGTATGCTAATTAAGCACAAAGGAACAATTACTTGTGATGAAATTGGACTACCAATGAAGAACTCCAATACGATTTTACCTTGCGGAATATTTGGTAGATGGGAAAAATAAAAATACATAAGAAAAGAGGATATACTTATGAAAAAGGTATTATTATTAGTCTGTGTTATATCAATAATTGTTTTAATTGCATCATATTTCATAATTACTAATGGCTCAAGAATTAAGCCAGAAGTTGGATACCCTACATATACTACTAATCCGACAGAGGAACCATTACCAACTGAGGATACAAGAATTGTAATTCCAGTTGTTACTGCAAATCCAAATCCAACAATAGCTGTAGTTACTCCTATTCCTCCGGTAGATAAACCTGAAGATATTAATACATCTGGAGAATCTGGTGACAATACTAGTGGCGAAGTTATTACAAATAAAGAATTTGCTCAGGATAGTATTATTTTTATATTGGATAATAGGATACTTTGTGGTTTAAATAGTGGAAAATGGACTTTTGACACAAATTATAAGCCATCAGATATTTTAAGTAGTTCATCTTATTACACTTATAACAATAAAGGCGTAAAAGGAATTACTACAAAACTATATGCAACATGTAGTCTAAAGTATAAAAACTTTACTGGTGTATTTTCAGAAAACTTTATAAACTTATCTTCAAAGTATGATAATAGTACTCATATTGCTACTTTTAATTTACCAGTTTCAGTACCACAGGATTTAGACTATAGCTACAACTATAGAGATGGAGAATTAAAATTCGAAGACAAAGGATTCTTTGTAACAAATGCATCATATGCTATTAATTTTGCATCCGTTTATGCTAATTCATATGATCCTTTGAATCTAACAAATATAGTAGAGAATAACTACATTAGAAAAGTAATTAATCTATCAAATAATGTAAAAGCATACATTGGAGCCTTTATAGCGGAAAATGAAATATCTAGTGATTTAAGTTATGCTGTTCCATTTGCTTGTACAGCAGATATAGATAGAGATAATAAGGATGAAACATTATACTTTATTACTTCATATATGGGAAATGGTGATGAGGTCGATACTGACTTCGTTGCAGAATATGGTCATTACACTATGCTTTTGGTAGAAGACAACAATGAAGTAAATCTAATCTATTGCGACTATATACCAGCACAAGCAGAAAAAGAAACAATTGAGTTAGAGAAGAAGTATGATAATGCTTTATATAGACCTATAATAGTTGACTTGAATGATGATGGTATTTATGAACTAATCTTCAAGCTAAGAAGCAGTTCAGGAAATGAAACCATAATTTATATTTATGATAATGGAGAATACATTAGAGTTAAATAACCTAGGAGATTATATGTTAGAAGTAATTTATGAAGATAATCATGTGCTCGTTGTAAAAAAGCCTTGTAATGTCCCTACTCAAAGTGACAAATCAGGCGATTTAGACTTACTTACAATGTGTAAGAATTATTTAAAAGAAAAATATAATAAACCTGGCAATGTATATGTTGGTCTTCTTCATAGATTAGATAGACCTGTTGGAGGTATAGTTGTTTTTGCAAAAACTTCAAAGGCCGCTTCTAGACTATCCGAGTCTATTAGAGAAAATAACTTTCACAAAACATATATTGCTATAGTTTATGATCAAGATAATAAACTACCAAATGAAGGTTCATTTGAAGACTATCTTGTTAAAAATGAAGCTTTAAACAAGAGCATGGTATGTTCAAAAACTAAAAAAGGCTCAAAACTTGCTAGATTAGATTATAAGGTATTACAAAAAGAAAAGATTGATAATAAAGACTTAAAGTTAGTAGAAATAGCATTGGAAACCGGAAGGCATCATCAAATTAGAGTTCAATTTTCATCACGTGGTTTTCCACTATATGGAGACCAAAGATACGGAATCGGCCCTACAAATAAGCAAATAGCTCTATGGGCATATAAAATTAGCTTTAAACATCCTGTAAAAGATGAAGTATTAGATTTTACCTGCATACCTGATAATATAGGTATATGGAAAAGTTTTAAGCAGTAGATCATTCTACTTAAATAAATAAAAATAAGGTAATTCATCTTTGGCTGTATTATTTTTGTTCGTTTATAGTATAAAATTGTAAAAAAGTAATAACTAATCTGTTTTAACAATAGAAAGCTCATATAATTATGGAATAAATTAGGAAAGGAGAATACTTATGGAAATAAAAGCCATCAGTTCAACTACAGAATATCCTGAAAAAAATAATAATAAAAAATACGAAGCAATCAAGAAGTTTGCTAATTTATTAACGATTAACCTAATTGTATCTTTAAAATCAATTTGCTTTGCTATTCCTCTAATTCCACCACCAGACATTCCATTTGAACAAATAGAGACTGAAACAAATTTCTTACCACTAATAAGATGGATATTTGCTGCTCTTTCAGTCGCTGCTTTAATATATGTAGGGTTATCAGTTGCTGAGTATAAATATAAACTTAAACACAAAGAAGGATTTGTTCCACTTTCTGAGGAAGCTATGAAAAAACAACGTATACGAAGAATACTATTAGTGGCAATTCCTGCACTTATATCATTAGCTTCAACATTGATTTCAATATTTATACAATAAAAAAGAATATATTTAAAAGACGATAGAGAAAAATGTCACTTATGAATATAAAGAAATATAATACTTTATATAGTCTAATTAATAATGTTTATGAAAGACTAACAATGTAATTTGTGTAACAAAAATTTAATATTAAAGTTGAGCCCTAATGTTTGATTATTAGGGCTTTTTTTATATAATGTTAGTAAGTATATTTATGTCAAAAGAAATAATAATATAGAAGTACTAAGGAGGAAATATAAGATGGCTTTAAAATTTGTATTGAACGAGACAGCTTATTTTGGAAAGAACGCAAGAGAAGTATTACCAGAAGAAATTGTTAAAAGAGGCTTCAGTAAAGTTCTACTTGTTTCTGACAAATCATTAGTTGAAGCTGGCGTTACAAAAAAGGTTACAGACGTTTTAGATAGGGCGAGTATTGATTATTCTATCTATGACGATATTAAACCAAATCCTACAATAGCAAATGTTCTAGGTGGTGTTGAAAAATGCAGAGCTGAGAAGGCTGATGTTATAGTTGCAGTCGGAGGGGGCTCATCAATTGATACCGCTAAAGGTATTTCAATTATAATGACAAATCCAGATAGAACATTAGAAAGCTTAAATGGATTATCTAATACAATTAATAAAGGATTACCACTTATTGCTCTTCCTACCACACACGGAACAGCTGCAGAGGTTACAATTAATTACGTTATAACCGATGAAGAAAGAAAGATAAAAATGGTTTGTGTAGATCCAAATGATATACCTTGTCTATCAATTGTTGATTCAGAATTAATGTATTCTATGACAAGAGGCTTAGCTGCCGCTACAGGAATGGACGCATTAACACATGCAGTTGAAGGATACATCACAAAGGCACACAATACTATGTCAGATATGTTCCACATGGAAGCAATTAAACTTATATTTAAATATTTACCAGCTGCAGTTAATGATAAAAATGAAGAAGCCATCGAAAATATGGCGCTTGCACAATACATTGCAGGAATGGGATTTTCAAATGTTGGTCTAGGCTTAGTTCATTCTATGGCACACCAATTAGGAGCAGTTTATGACACTCCTCACGGACTTGCGAATGCAATACTTCTTCCAACTGTTATGAGATATAATGGAGAAGTATGTGCTCAAAGATTTAGAGAGATTCTATGCGAAATTGGACGTCCAGATGCTGCATACTTAAATGACCAAGATGTTATTAATACATTCTGTTGGATGATTTCTGAATTATCTAAATCAGTTGGAATAACAGAAACAGTTAGAGATACAGGATGTAAAGAAGAAGATTTAGAAATGCTTGCAGAAAAAGCTATGGAAGATCCATGTAAACCAGGAAATCCTAGAGAAGTTACAAAAGAAGATATCATTAATCTATATAGATATGCTATGTAGTATCCTACTATTGACAACTTAATATTAATGATATATACTGGACGAACCGACAAATTTTTAAGGAGGGTCACCATGGGAAAGTTCGCAATCAGTAATTTTTCCTACCTCGAGGATGTATTGGGATTCAAACCATCCTCAAATCCCCGGAGATTTCAAGAATGTCTGCGGGTGATGGAAAGCTACACAAGGAGAGGCGACCAATGGTGGATCGAATTCCGAGGTAATCCAGTAGAACTTGCTGTAAGACAGCTTGCAGAGCCGGTGCTTCTGATTCCCATTTCAACATTCGAAAAGGGACTTAGAACTGTCCTGGAAAGACCAGTTGACCCCTGTGAGATTTCACATAAAAACAATGCTCTTTTCGTCGAGTTTTCAGAAAAATACAAGGCGTATAGGGCTGCAAATAGGCAAAAATAACTACAAAATGAGGGATTTCTGTATGTATACAGGGATCCCTTTTTCCTTGACTTTTAGGCAAATATTATGTAAAATTATAAGAAGTGAAAAGAGGTGATACACATGTCTAAACCAATTGTTGCAGTAGTTGGAAGACCTAATGTTGGTAAATCTACGTTTTTTAATTATATAATAGGCGAGCGTAAGTCAATCGTAAAGGATACTCCAGGTGTTACAAGAGACCGTATTTATGGTGATGCTACATGGAGAGGTAGAGAATTCACATTAATTGACACCGGCGGTATTGAGCCAAAGTCTAATGATGACATACTTGTTCAAATGAGATATCAAGCTGAAATAGCTATAGAAACAGCTGATGTTATAGTGTTTTTAACAGATATTATGCAAGGAGTTACTTCTGATGACATGGATGTAGCCTCAATTTTGCGTAAGGCAAATAAGCCAGTTATACTAGTTTGTAATAAGTCAGATAAGGTTGGAGAAACTCCTTCTGAGCTTTATGAATTCTATAATCTAGGCTTAGGAGATCCATTACCAGTATCATCACTTAATAAACTAGGCATGGGAGAAGTACTAGACGCAATTTATGATAAATTCCCAGAGATTGATAATTCAGATGAAGATAGCGAATATATAAATGTTGCAGTTATCGGAAAACCAAATGTTGGTAAGTCATCATTAATTAATAGAATATTAGGTGAAAAGAGACTAATTGTATCTAATATTGCTGGAACAACAAGAGATGCTATTGATACAAAATTTGAGAATAAAGATGGAAAGTATGTTTTTATTGATACTGCTGGAATTAGAAGGCACAGCAAAATTGAAGAAGATATCGAAAAATATAGCATAATTAGAGCTAAAGCTTCTATCGAAAAAGCAGATGTGTGTATTTTAGTTATAGATGCTTGTGAAGGTGTTACAGATCAAGACGCCAAAATTGCTGGTGAAGCTCATGAAAGCGGAAAAGGCATTATTATATTAATCAACAAATGGGATGCAATAGAAAAAGAAACTGGTTCATTGGAAAACTACAAAAAGGAAGTTATTAATAAGCTCTCTTATCTAGATTATGCTCCAATGATATTTGTTTCTGCACTAACAGGCCAAAGAATCGATAAACTATTTCCATTAATTAATAAAGTATATGAAGCAAATAATAGAAGAGCATCAACATCTTTGATTAACGAAGTAATAAATGAGGCTATTACAATGGTACAACCGCCATCAGATAAGGGAAGAAGGCTAAAAATATACTACGCTACTCAAGTATCAACTAGACCACCTACATTTGTAGTGTTCTGCAACAGCCTAAAATTATTCCACTTTTCTTATCAAAGGTATATTGAAAATCAGCTAAGGAAGAGTTTTGACTTTGAAGGAACTCCTGTTCGCGTTATTCCTAGAGAAAAAGCAGCCAAAGACTTAGAAAAAGCCAAAAAATAGAGGTTTAAAATGAAAATAAAGGAATTTAAGCTTATTTATTTAATTGTTAGGGAAAATAATAAGGTTATATATGAAGGAATGGCAGAAAGTGCCCCAGAAGACGTTATTTCTAGAGATATTTCAAAGATTAGACTAGAGAATGGCAAAGCAATTATTGATTGTTGACATAATTGCTCTTTTCTGGTAAAATAGACTGGCGAAAACCCCACAAATCACTCTATAAAAAATTTTATCAGAGAAAAAGGAGGAGCAGCAATGCGTATCAGACCTTGTCCAGCCAAAAAGCGTCGAAACAAGACAAACAAAAAAACAAAGTTCATCATCAAGAAAAGACCCAAACCCGAAGATGAATATGAAACCTCCCTTGAATACTACGAAGAATAATTATCAAGCCCTGCGGATTTTACCGCGGGGCTTTTCAGTTGTAAAAAATAATTATTTCAGATTGGCAAGAGGATTGTTTTCCATTGCCTGCCTTATTTGGTAATTATCAACATGCGTATAGATTTCAGTTGTTCCAATATTTTCATGACCAAGGATTTCTTGAAGTGCTCTAACATCTACACCATTTTGGTACATTAAAGTTGCCGCAGTATGTCTTAACTTATGGGTAGAATAGCCTTTTAATCCGGCCGCTTCTAAATATTCTGATATTGCAGTTTGAACCATTCTATTACTAATTCTCTTTTTACGATCACTCAAGAATAGCGCAGTACTATCTGTACCAGTAATATTAGGTCTTACATTCATATATTCATTAATAACGTTCATGCATGCTTTATTTAAGTATACCGTTCTTTCTTTGTTTCCTTTTCCAATAACTGTAAGAATTGCCTCATCAAATTTAATATGTTCCAAATTAATCCCAACTAATTCTGAAAGACGCATTCCACAATTTAAGAATAGTGTAACCATAGCATGGTCTCTAATACCAAGGTACTTTTGATGCTCCGTCAGTTCTTTATCCGGATCTTTTAGCCTAGAAAGCTGATTTTTATTATCTTCTTTCGCTTTCTCTAAAAGCTTTTGACTTTCTGTAATAGAAAGGTACTTTGGTAATCTTTTATTAATTTTTGGTGTTTCTATGTCTTTAGCAGGATTATTGTGGATAACATTAGCCTTAGTAGTTAAATACTTGAAAAATCCTTTAATTGCAGCTAACTTCCTAGCACGAGTTGCTGGACCAACTTCAAGATTTGTTGCCAAGAAAGACATATACTCATATATATCACTAGAATCAATTCTAGATATAAAATCGGAAGAAATATTGGAAATGTCTATTTTACTAAAGTCAATCGATTCAGGTTTAATTCCATTAGAAAGAGCTACCATAAACTTCAAAAACCTAGTTAAATCATACTTATATTCTTTTATAGTATTTGGAGACTTATTTAGATTAGTATTATAGTTAATATAATCTCTAAGTAAGTAGGGAAGCCCTTCAGGATCTTTTTTAATCATTCTAAACTCCTTATCTGTTTCACATAATTCGTAGCGAAGCTATAAGATGTCAACTCACATTATCTCTCAGAGAAATTATATATTTAGTACAATACTCTAGTAAATAAATATTGCACAAAAGTTAGAGAGATGTAATATTACAGAAATATCAAAGGGGATAGTTCCTAGTAAAATAGATTACATTTCTGTAACTTTTAAAGCGTATATAAGTCCTTTATTGTATAATAATTAGGGAATTTATATTAATAAGGAAGTGATTTAAAATTGATTAAATGTCCACATTGCGGTGGCGAAATGGAATTTGATGCTGAACATCAAATGGTTACATGTGAATACTGCGGTCGCACATTTAACCCAAATGAAACAATCGAGGAGGTTAAAGCTAGTAAAGAAGTGAACGATTACTACAATGGTACAGCATTTCAATGTAGTCAATGCGGAGCTACGCTTATGACTTTCGATGATACTGCTATTACTTTTTGTAGTTATTGCGGATCACAAGCTATGATTGAAACCAAGCTGAAAGACCAACTAAATCCAGATACAATTATTCCATTTAAAGTCACAAGAGAAGAATGTATTAAAAAGTACAACAATTTAGTTTCAGGCTTTTTCTTTGCTCCTAATTATTTAAAGGAACAAATGAATGTTGAAAAGTTTAGAGGCATATATATGCCTTATGTCGTTTATTCATTTAAAAACAAAGGCCAAATTACAAATAAAGGTGAAAAGTTTAATCATCATTCTGGGAACTATGATTATTACGATCAATACAATATCACAGCTGATATTGATTCTAGTTATGAAGGAATGTCATATGACTTATCATCTAAGTTTTATGATAAATTTAGCGATGCTATTCCTCATGACTATAACGGGGCTGTTCCATTTAACCATAACTACTTAATTGGCTACTATGCCGATTCTAAAGATGTAAGTGAAGACTTATATATTGATGATGCTGTTAATGTAATTAAAGAAGATATTAAACAAAAGCTAAGACAAAATCCAACTTTCGCAAAGTATGGATGTCCTGAACCATCTTTTATGCCACAACTTCAAGAGAAAAAGACTGGACTATTTCCAATTTACTTTTTGGGAATAAGAGATAAAAATAATAATATGAATTACGCTGTAGTTAATGGCCAAACAGGTGCAATAGCAGCTGATTTACCAATTAGCTTTAAAAAATATCTTTTAACAGTTTTAGTATTTGCAATCTTAATCTACTTTTTAATTAATAATTTCATAATTTTAAATCCTATTGAAATTACTGTATTTTCTACAATATGTGCATTAATATCATTATTAATATCGAATAATCAGTTAACTAAATTAAGAGAAAAGCTATTTAATTTGAAAGATAAAGGTAAAAATAAAGGAAAAGCTGCTTCAGCTAAAAATTATAAAAAACTACCTGAGTTTAAAACTACAAAAGGATTTAGAATTAAACAGGTCTTAGGAGTAATTGCTGGCGATTTAATATTATTACTTCAGCCAACAGATGACATGTTCTATTATGGAGCATCTATATTAATTCTAGTTTTAATTGTCTTATCTTTTTATAGCTTGGTTAAAGAGCATAATATGTTATCATGTTCAAAACCACCTCAACTTGAAAAACGTGGAGGTGATCTATAATGCTTAAGAAATCAATTTTTGTTCTATTGATAATATTATTTAGTACAACAATTGCATTTGCCTATGATTTAGTAATTGAAGATGATGCTTCGTTATTAACGCCAGATGAATTGCAAAGTTTAGAGCAAGATATGACACCTCTTAAAGAATATGGAAATATTATATTTAAAAGTATTGATCGTAATAGCACGTCAACTTATGATTATGCAAAGAACTATTACTATAACAGATATGGAAATGAAAACGGAACAATACTAATTATTGATATGCAAAATAGATATGTATATATCGTGTCAGCAGGCAGTAACTATGCAACTATTACAACTAAAAAAGCAGAAGTAATAACAGACAATATATATAGATATTTAACAAATCAGAATTATTACGAAGGGGTTAGCAAAGCATTTGGTCAGATTAACACTTTATTAAATGGTGGAAAAATATTTGAACCAATGAGATATATTAGTAATGTTTTAATTTCTCTTATAGTTTCTGCATTTTTAGTATTTTTCTTTATAATGAGAAAGTCAGCATTTAAGAAGGTAACTAACAAAGAATTAATTAGAGATTGCGTAATTGCATTTTCAGCAGCAAATGTAGTTGGTGCTGTTACAGGTACAAAAAAGGTATACAATCCGCCATCTAGTAGTTCGTCTGGAGGAGGGTCATTTGGAGGTGGCCGGAGGCCGGAGGCGGCGGTGGAGGCTTCTCTGGTGGTGGCGGAGGCCACGGATTTTAATGTAAAGTTTCGTGCCTAATATTGCGCAAAACTTTATCATAAAAATAGAGGAGAGACACTGAGGGAAGAAAAGCGGCTACATTCTTAAATACTAATACAATTTGATACATGTTTTCATACAAGGACATTATATGTAAAATTTCATTCGTTCGAATGCTCCACGTTCGCAGAATGTCTAAAAAAGTAGTCGCACAAGCAATGGAAAATTTTTCAGGAACCGGCGGAAAACGCACCTAAAAAATTTTCCTATTGCTTTGTAGCTTTAGAACTTTTTAAGACATTCTAACTCCGTTCCACGCGAACTCTAAAATTTTACACATAACGTCCTTGTATTATTTTGTTATAATATTCTAAATATTTAGAATTTTAAATATAACAATTTTATTAAAAGCCATGAAAGCCAACTCCCACAAGCGTTTTTAGGCGCAAAGCGTGAGAATTGCCTAGAATCGATTTTTATGTTGTGAGGCATATAACTATATACCTCTAAATCGACTTAAATGCGTTTAATATAGTATTTTTGTTTTAAATGATATTATATGAATAAGAATTAGAGAATAATTAGTTATATAATTATATTATTAGAAAGGAGATAAATTTATGAAAATTCGTTTTACAAGAGATAGTGTATGTATGGCAGATGATGTAAATGACAATGACAGAGACTATGAATTCAATGAAAATGCAACTATAGAAGATATTATGCCTATAATTAAGTCTAGACATTTTCTCGCTTCTATAATTGGTAACGATGTCTTATGGATTTTATATAACATGTATGATGAAAAAATCCTATCATATTACACATTGAAAGATGAAATAATTTATCATACAACTAAAAAGACATTATCTGATGTTTGTGATGGCACATATCATTTACATTTTAGATATCTTGGTGATCCAAATTATACAGACTAACAAATATAAGCTATTAAAAAATTTGTATAAGATTTATCATATTTTTTGTATCTAAATAATTCTTGAAAACCAGTTATAAATTTGACGCGCGAAAATCGCCTAGAATCGATTTTTATGATATAAGGTATATAACTATATGCCTCTAAATCAACTTAAATAAATTTTAAATAGTTTTTTTTGTTTTAAATGGTATTATATGAATAAGAATTAGAGAATCATTAGTTATATAATTATAGTATAGGAAAGGAGAAATATTATGCCACAATATATTGTTTTACAAGTTACATTAAAGGAAAAACTAATTGGTACTGGATCTAGAAATCTTTCTGAACTTGAAAACATACTTAATGAACAAGCTGCAAAAGGATATAGATTACATACGATTACAACAGCATCAGCACAAAGTGCAGGATTACTAGGCGGTGACAGAATTCAAGCAACATTAGTATTTGAGAAGATACACTAGAAGAGATATACCTAAATCAAAAAAAGCGCCTAATTAGCTATTTTAGGCGCTTTTCCTATATGCCGCATTTCACAAAACTTACATTTTGCGCAATATTATTTCTCTCTTTATATAGATGTTTAAAACACCCCTATCGAATAAATAGGTGTAAAATTAGAAGTATTATTCTAATCATTTATACTAGTAATATAATCTTCTAAATATAATTTATATTTTAATATTTCGTATATAGTTCTAATTATCTCCGACTCTCCTAAATGTTGTTCTTCATCATCTGTACATTCAATTCTACAAGCTCTTTTTAAGTTATATTCTAGCCATCCGAATTTATTCTTGAAGTTTACATAGTATGCTTCTTTAATACCATGTAAGCTATTTCCGTCTCTATAAGTATCAATAAACAGCTTAAACCTGTCTAGTTTAAAGTGATTTTGCCCACCACTCCAATTCCATGCTGTGTCAATAAGCTCAACTAATGGATTTGTCAAGCCAGCAGACTCCCAGTCAATTATTACAGGATTATTCTCTTCATCCCATAATACATTTTTTAAATCTAGATCTCTGTGGCTAATAGTCAAATTACTAGTAGCAAAATCATAATACTTTTCAGAAGTTTTATATAACAACGATAATTCTTCTTTTTTATTAATAAGTAGTTGCCTTACTTTATCATTCTCAATGTTAGAAATGTAATAATCAATATCAAAACTATTACAGCTATCTTTTTGACTATACTCTTTCATTAATTCTCCATAATTAATATTATGTAAATTAGCAAGTGCCATTGCCATTTTTTCAATATGATAGTCTTCTACTTCTTCATCTTCTAATGCCTTGCCATTAAACCAGTCATAAATC
>JAEEYG010000093.1 GCA_016291695.1 Clostridia bacterium
CATAATAATACAGGTAATTAGGAGTATAAAAGTTATCAAAAATGGTGAAATAGGCGTTGTTGAAAGGTTTGGAAAAGTTATAACGACTAAGCAACCTGGAATTACCTTTGTAAGTCCTCTGTCATTAAGTAGAATTCGAATAATGTCTATAAATGAACAAGTAATTCCTGCATCTGAAACTGCCTACTCTAGCGACAAAATACGTATAACTTATAAAATTGAAACCATATACAAAGTATTCGACCCTTTAAAAGCAAAGTTTTCAACCAAACAGCTGAATTACACCGTCAAATATCTATCTGCCATGCTTTTCAAAAAAATAATAGTAAGTAATACTTATGATAATTTAAAAAGCAACCATGATTTTCTTATTTCTGAGTTCATGAGGGACCTAGGTAATTGCCTATCTGAAATGAGTTGTGAACTAATCAGTTTTGAAGTTAAAGATATAACTAGAATAGGACAATATGCTGAAAGCCTAGACCAGTTTAAATCAGTAAATACTAGCAAATCGAGCAAAAACAATGGATATGAGCCTACAGATGATAATCCTATAAAATTCTAATAAAAATACTTTTTCTATTATTTTACTTTCTATTTAAATTTGCATTACATCTTTATTTTTGGCCAAAAATCGTGTATAATAGCATTGATTGTTAATCCATAAGCAAGAAAGTAGGTGAATTTATGGAACAATTAATGATATACATCTGGGGAATCATAGCATTTGTTATGATTATACTAGAGCTCGTAGGCACAGGAATCTTTGAAGTATGGTTTGCTATAGGTGCTGCAGCTGCCGCAGTAGTTGCTTGGTTCTTCCCTGCAAACTATGCATTGCAAATTTGGACATTTATTATTGTTTCTGGAGTTCTACTAATAATTGGGACTATCAAGTTCTATAAGCATGACTCAAATGCCACCCCAAATCCTGTCTATTCCATAATCGGAAAAGAAGGAGTTGTCACAAAACCAATTGATAACGTTAGTGGCACAGGTCAGATAATGGTTAAAGGTGATACTTGGTCAGCAAAGAGTGCAAATGGTGAAAACATACCAGAAGGTACAAAAGTTAACGTGTTAGAAATTGATGGCGTTAAAGCTGTCGTTCAAATAATAAATTAATTTAAGGGGGATTTTTAAGATGAATGGCATTATAATCGGAATTGTAGCTTTAGCAATTTTGGCAGTTATATTACTTAAATGTGTTAAAGTAATTAAACAAGGTGAAGTTGGTATTGTTGAAAGACTAGGAAAATACAAAAAGACAATCGATGCTGGTCCTCACCTAATACTACCTTTTATTGAAAACGTTAAAACAGTTATCGTAAAAGAGTTAACTATGGACGTTCCACCACAGAACGTTATTACAAAAGATAACGTTACTATTTCAATAGATACAGTTGTATTCTATATAATCACAGATCCAACAAAAGCAGTTTATGCTATTAATGACTTAAGACGTTCAATTCAATACATGGCTCAAACTACAGTAAGAAACATTGTTGGTAAGATGGAACTTGAAGAAATCTTAGCTTCTCGTGATACAATCAATTCACAACTTCGTGAATCATTAGATATAGCTACAGACCCTTGGGGATGTAAAGTTAATAACGTAGAAATTAAAGATATCGTTCCTCCACGTGATGTTAAAGAAGCAATGGAAAAACTTATTACAGCTGATAGAACAAAGAGATCTTCTATTCTTCTTGCTGAAGGTGAGAAAGAATCTGCAATTCGTATTGCTGAAGGTCAAAGAGAATCAAAGATTCTTCAAGCTGATGCTGAAAAAGAATCAAACATCAAACGTGCAGAAGGTGTTAGACAATCTAGAATCCTTGAGGCTACTGGTGAAGCTGAAGCTATTGAAAGAATTGCACAAGCTAAAGCTAAAGATATTGAATTCCAATATGCAGCACTTAGAAATGCTGGATTAGATGACAAGATGGTAGCTATTAAGAGCTTAGAAACTCTTAAAGAAGCTTCTCAAGGTGCAGCTAATAAAGTATTCATTCCATTTGATGCTACTAAGACACTTGCAGGTTTAGGAAGTATTAAAGAAGTTCTAAAATAATGAATATACAAAATAAAGCGTTCGGATTATTCTCCGAACGCTATTTTTATAATTTCTCTACCCCATAGATTATTAATAGTCTGAGGTAGTTATATATAAAAATAAAAAAGTGGTTGCCCGCCTAGAAGTTGGAAATTTTGCAAGCAAAATTTCCTTCCACAAGCTCCATCAAACTCTTACACTTTTATATTTTTATATATAACTACCTCATCCTATTATAGTTTGTGTTAACTAATTAGTAGTTCATTTGTATCATCATATTCCACTCTCTCTATTTAAAAATGGCGAGCAATGCTCGCCTCTACTAAATTAGTTTTGATATATCACCTATCGTGACGTAAATCATTAATGCAATTAAGAATAAAAATCCTGCTAATGTAATCTTTGCTTCTAATTCTCTATTTAATGGCTTTCCTCTAATTCCTTCAACTATAACTAGAAGGAGCTTTCCACCATCTAATCCTGGAATAGGAAGTAAATTCATTATGCCTAAACTTAGTGATACCGCAGACATCAAATAGAAAAATTCTATTAAA
>JAEEYG010000094.1 GCA_016291695.1 Clostridia bacterium
ATTGCCACTCCACAAACTAGCAAAATTGAATTATTAATTCTCTTAACTATTTTTTCTACGCTTAATTTTTGTTTGGTATCTTCTTGAGTAAGCTCTGCTTCAGCTACAGCAACCTTTTCCTTTTTCTTTATATTGGTTTTAAGTTTTGCACTCTTTCCATTATCATTTGCTTTTCTATCACGAGTTACTCTTTCTCTATAAGGAATACTTACTGGAATGTTGAAATACTCATTTTGTGGCAATGCTATGCTTCCACCTTGATAACCCATTTCGTAGTTGTATACTCTCTTTTTAACCATTTGAGGTCTGTAGTGATTAATAGATGCCACTTGTGCACTTCTGCTCTTTCTTCTAGGAACATAGTCATAATCATAGTCATAATCGTAATCATATTCTAAACTTGCTAATGGCATCTTAAATCACCTCTTTTCTCTTTTGTTAAAAAACTCTTTCAAATACCCTGAGCTTTGCTGATTTTGAACGAGTGTTCAATTTTTGTTCTTCCTCACTAGGTACTATTGGCTTTCTTGTAATAACTTTTCCGTAATTGTTTAGCACCGCATACACAAACCGGAAAGTCCTTTGGACAAGTGCATTTGCCTTGTGCATTAATAAATGCATTCTTTACTATTCTATCTTCTAGTGAATGGAATGTAATAACACATAGCCTTCCACCATCATTTAGTAGTTCTATTCCTTCTTTAATAGCTTTTTCTAATTCTTTTAACTCTCCATTTACTTCTATTCTTAATGCTTGAAATATTCTTTTGCATGAATCAATCTCTTCTTTTGCAGGAACAGATTCTTTTATTAATTCTCTTAGCTGACCAGTTGTCTTTATCTTTTTTAGTTCTCGCATTTTAACTATTTTTTCAGCAATTCTTTTTGAATGCTTTTCTTCACCATATTTAAAGAAAACTTCTTCAAGATCTTGCTTTGAATAATTATTTACGACAACTTCTGCAGTCTTTTCTTGAGTCATATCCATGCGCATATCAAGACTTGTATCTTTCATATAGCTAAATCCGCGTTTTTCTTCATCTAGTTGATAAGAAGAAACACCCAAGTCAAGCAATATGCCATCTACATTTTTAATCTCCAATGCGTTAATAATGCTTTTAATCTCTTCATGTCTTCCCCAAATAAACCTCACGTTATCAAAATCTTTAAGCCTTTCGTGACTAGCTTTAAGAGCTTCTTGGTCTCGGTCGATTCCAATTAACAATCCATCTTTTGAAAGCTTCTCGACTATTTTGCTTGAATGACCAGCTCCACCCATGGTTCCATCTACATAGATTCCATTAGGCTTAATATTTAAGTTTTCAATAACCTCCTCGAGCATTATCGGGGTATGTTTAAATTCCATATCTTACTCCAAACATCAATTAAATACCTAAGATACTCATTTTCTCAGCAATATCATCAGCATCTTGATTGCTACTATATTCTTGCCATTTTTCTTTGCTCCAGAACTCAATTCTAGAAGAAACACCAATTATAGTAACTTCTTTTTGAAGTGAAGCAAATTCTCTAAGTGATGAAGAAATAAGTATTCTTCCTTGAGAATCTATGTCACAAACAGTTGCGTTTGAGAAAAAGTATCTTGTGAAGTTTCTAGCATCTTTACCAGTAACAAGAGGAAGATTTTTGATTTTTTCTTCAATCTCTTTCCAAGCTTCAACAGAATATCCATAAAGACAACCATCGAAACCTTTAGTTACAATAAAGCTTTCCCCAAGTTCTGTTCTAAACTTTGAAGGTAGTATTATCCTGCCCTTAGCGTCAATATTGTGAAAATATTCACCTAATAGCATTCCAACACCTCCTCAAAATTTACTCCACTTCGCTCCACTTTCCTCCACTTCGATTTAATTTTAGAATAAAAAAAGACCAAAAGCAACTACTTTTGGTCAATTTAATATATTTGTAATCTTTTATTTTGAAACTGAAATACTTTTCCCCACTTACTTAAAATCGTAAGTGTTAAGTGGTTTCATATGTAAGCGTTTTAAATACAATTTAGGATTTTTTGAAAACTTTGCATTATACTTTTCAACTGCTTCATTGTAATTCCTTCTAATTTGTTTTAAGTTCTTCTCTAAATGCACTATTTTTCTAAATTCTTCCCTGACTATAGGGTTTTTGGATTCATTTAGTTCATCATATACAACTTTAAGTTTCTTATTAAGCTCAACATCTCTAAGTATTAATTCGTCAGCACTAATTTTCTTTGCATTAAGCCTATTACTAACTAAATTAGTTATTTGTTCTTTTGTTTTATTACTCTTTATTTCCGGCAAAACCCTCATAAGAAGCAAATCTCGAGTTTCTAGTACCTTTATTAGTGTCTCATAATTTGCCTCGACTTCATTATATTCTTTAAAAACAGTAACACTAAGTATAATATATAAAAATGCTATAACTAATATGATAATACCTATAATAATCATACAATCACCATATTTATTATATCAAATATGAATTCAAAATAAAAGCACCGTGGATTTCTCCACGGTGCTTAGCCTCACTGGATGGGAAGAAGGTATTGGGTATGCACATACCCAATGACTTCGTAACCGTTGTAGTTGACTACAACAGCACTGAAGTAGTCTCCCCACTCCGACACCTCCACAATGTCTCCATTGTGAAGATATGCGAAGGGATCAAGATCATCACGCCGCTGTGCTCTCACCGCCAAGGTACTGCAATTCACCATGGCGTAGAGAGATGTGGGAGAAGACGAGGTCATAGGCTGTTCGGAATAATTGGTCCTGTAGCCTCTATTGCTAGCAGCCAGGAATCCAACCCCGCCAACGTCAGGCTGAACTTGAACAACAAGCCAGTCCTGGCCGTCGACATACCAGTGCTCGAGCACGATTAGCTCAGTGCCACTGGTCTTCTGTGCAACCGCCAGACTGGACCCAGGACGAGCCCAAAAGTCGGTTTGCTGGGTAAGAACGATAGTCTCTTGGGTACCAGTACGAAGCCACTTCCGAGCCACGTATCCATATGTCGAGCCGTTCGGCGAATTCACTCCGCAACTCTCGTAAGTTACGAGGTAGAAGTCACCCTGAATTCCCACAACCTCGACTGTGTCATGGTTGTGCAGAGTGGTGACAGCCTTCCCAGAATAGGAGGCAGTCTCACGCACCGTACACCGAGTTGAGACGACAATCGCCTGTTCAGCGCAAGCCGTCGCAGCGATTGCGATGAGAACGATACACAGGATGCCGAAGATACTCCACTTTTTCATGGTCTTTTTCTCCTTTTTTTCGGTCTTATTCGGAAAACAATTTAAATATTTTCACGCCTAATCGGCGATTACGAAGTAAGACGGCATATCAAGAAAACTTCTCAATATAGGACAAAAATATGCCGTGCAGGTAATATTATATCACTCGCACGGCGTTATGTCAACTTTTAACACTATTTATTTAATAACTCATTTATCTCAAAATCAGTTAAATATCTCCATTTTCCTTTTTCTAGTCCATCTAGAGTCAAATTACCAATAGCTTCTCTTCTAAGAGAAATAGTTGTATGACCTATTGCTTCTATCATTTTGCGAACTTGCCTATTCTTACCTTCATGTATTTCTATTTTAAGTCTAGAAACGTTGTTTGTTCTATCTTCTAATAATAGTTCTACATTAGCTGGTGAAGTCTTAAAGTCATCAATCACTACCCCGCTTCTTAGCTTATCTAGCTTTTCATTTGTTGGCACGCCTTTAATCTTAACTATATATGTCTTGGTAGTTTCATGACTAGGGTGTGTAATCTTATTGATAAAAGCACCATCATTAGAAAATAGCAATAAACCTGACGTATACATATCAAGTCTTCCAACAGGAACAATTCGCTCCTTTATGTCTTTCAAAAGCTCCATTACTGTTGAACGCCCTTTTTCATCTTTAACAGTAGTGACGTATCCTACAGGCTTATTAAGCATGACATAAACCTTTTTTTCTGGTTTTAGCTCTACTTGCATATTTCTAAATTCTATTTTATCTGCAAGTGGGTCAACTTTAGCACCAGGTTCAGTCACGATTTCGCCATTAACCTTAACTAGTCCATCAGCAATAAGCTCTTCACATTTTCTTCTAGAAGCAACACCACATTCTGCCATATATTTCTGTAATCTGATTACTCCCATAATACCTCCTTGTATTTCTACAATGATTAAATTAGCTTATTATATATATCTAAATATTTACTAGCTGAACTTCCCCAAGAATAATCCAGTTGCATAACCTTTTCTTGCAAAGAAGTCCACTCTTCTTTATTTTCGTATTCCTTTAAAGCCATATTAATTACTTGCGTTAAGTCTTCTGTCTTGTTGTTGTAGAAAGTAAATCCGTTTCCTTCTTCTCTATTACCTAAATAGCCAATTACAGTATCATTTAAGCCTCCAGTCTTTCTAGCTATAGGTATAGTTCCATATCTGAAAGAAATTAATTGTGATAGCCCACAAGGTTCAAATATTGAAGGCATTAAAAAGATTTCTGATGAAGCATATATTCTCTTTGCCAGATTTTCATCAAACACTTCATTAACTGAAACTTTATCTGGAAATCTTTCTTTAAGAAGATACATTCTGTTTATGTAGTGCTTATCTCCTATTCCTAATGCTACAAATTGAACATCATTTTTAAGGACTTCTTTTAAGCTTTCGATAAGAACATCAAATCCTTTATGTTGAACAACTCTAGAAACTATCGCAAGCATTGGAACATCTTTTATAGTAAGTCCAAGTTCTCTTTGAAGATTTTCTTTATTTTGTTTTTTATCCTTAACTGTTTTATATGAATAGTTCTTATAAAGCATCTTGTCTTCTTCGGGGTTGTATTCGTCATAATCGATTCCATTAAGAATTCCTACTAATTTACCGTGCTCCATTTTTTCTCTAAGAAGTCCTTCATATCCAAAACCATATTGTTCTTCCTGAATCTCTTGAGCATAAGTAGGACTTACTGTGGTAACCATATCACTATATAAAATTCCAGCTTTAGAAAAACTAAAGTCTCCGTAAAATTCTAATTTGTCAGGCTTTAAATAAATCTCTGGGTCTAATCCAAAATGAGCAATGTTATTTATATTGAATCTGCCGTTATACTCCATGTTGTGAATAGTATAGACAATCTTGCTAGTATAGTTTCTATATACATCCCTTAAAAGTACTGCTATAGGGCCTGTCTGCCAATCATTTAAATGAATAATATCAGGCTTAAACTCCTCTATTATCTCGCAACAAGCCTTGTCAAAAAAAGCAAATCGCTCGGCTTCGTCTGGGTGACAGTACATGCCAACTCTATCGAAATAGTAGCTGTTGTCTATAAAAAATGTGTCTAGCTTTTTGCTTCCAACCTTTTGAGTGTGTTTTCTGACAATAGCATCCATAATTTTATGATCCATATTAACTGGGAAGTCTCTTACATATTCTAAAGAATAGTTTATTTCCTTGTATTTAGGAGTAAAAATAATTACTTCATGCCCTTCTTTAATGAACTCCTTTGGAAGAGAACCTGCTACATCAGCTAATCCTCCAGTTTTTGAATATGGTGATACTTCAGCAGAAACAAATACTATTTTCATAACATTCTCCTTAGTTTATTAAAAAATCTTTAGTACCTCATATATAATTTTACCACAAAAAGCCGTAATATATATTAAATCTATTTTAAATCGTGTAGCGAATTAACAATATCTGTAAAATACTTTGGAAGTGGTGCTTCAAATTCCATGTATTCGTTTTTTGTGGGATGAACAAAGCCTAATATATGACTATGAAGCATTTGTGAATTAATGCCAAAAGGATTCTTACCACTAGAGTATGTGGCGTCGCCAACAACAGGATGACCTATATGAGAAAAATGTACTCTTATTTGGTGAGTTCGTCCTGTTTTAAGAATTGCATTAACTAGTGTGTAGCCTTCTTCAAATCTATTTATAACCTCAAACTGAGTAATCGCACTTCTGCCATTTTTAACTATATCCATTTTCTTCCTATCGCTTACTGAACGACCAATAGGCATATCAATAGTTCCTTTATTTTCTTTAATAATTCCTTTAACAAGCGCAATGTATTCTTTTTTGGTAGTTCTATCTTTTATTTGCTTTGCGATTTCCTCATGTGCATAATTGTTTTTAGCAATAACTAGTGCACCAGTTGTATCTTTATCAAGTCTATGGATTATTCCAGGTCTATACTCACCGTTGACATCAGAAAGTCCATCTTCGGCTTGTCTTCCAAGTAGAGCATTTACCAAAGTACCAGAATAGTTGCCAACAGCAGGATGAACCACCATGTTCTTTGGCTTATTAACTACAATGATGTCATCATCTTCATAAATAATATCAATTGGTATGTTCTCTTTTTTGACTTCGATTTCTGCATGGTTGTCAATGTTGTCAGGGACATTTATCACATCTCCATGCTTAACCTTATATGATGATTTAGGAACTACACCATTGCACGTTATAGAGCCACTATCTAAAAGCTTTTGGCACTGACTTCTAGATAGTTTCTCGGCTTGAGATGAAATGTAGTTATCTATTCTTACGCCTTCATATTCTTCACTAACTATAAATTCCAATGTGGCACCTCTCTTTGATTACTTGTTCTTTTCTTCTTTTGATGACTTAACAATATACTCAATAGCAAATCCAAAAGCTCCTATTACAATTAACGCATCAGCTATATTGAAAGTGGCAATAAATGGTGTGTCTATGAAATCTACAACATATCCTCTGAAAAATCTGTCTATAATGTTACCTATTCCACCAGCTAAAATTAAATATAAAAAGTATGATACATCTTTTCCCTTTTTAATGAATGCAATAATTGTCGCTAGCATTGCTACACAAATGATAAGTGTAACAACAGCAAGTATGGAATTTGCTCCCTGTGCTAGTCCAAACACAGCCCCATAGTTCTTTACTAACGTTATATTAAGAATTCCTGGTAAAACCACTATGCTATTTTCAAGATTAAGGACTCTCAATTTAACAATTTGATCTATAACAACCATTATAATAATGGCAATTATTATGCATATGTATTTTGCGTATTTTTTCATGGCAACCTCTCCATTAGATATTTCTTTCGAATTTTGTTATTAATTCATCATTAGACTTTGTAGAAGTAACATACTTGATAAGATTATCTGTAATATTCATGACGTTAGAACTGTTCTCATTAAGCAATTTACGAATTTTGTTTGCAAATGCATATTCTTTAGGGCTAAGAAGCAAGTCATCTCTTCTAGTGCCTGACTTGTTAATATCAATTGCAGGGAAAATTCGTCTTTCAGATAATCTTCTATCTAAATATACTTCCATATTACCTGTACCTTTAAATTCCTCAAAGATAACATCATCCATTCTAGAACCAGTGTCTACTAAAGCAGTAGCAAGAATAGTGATACTTCCACCTTCTTCAATGTTACGAGCTGCTCCAAAAAACTTTTTAGGATTATGAAGTGCAGAAGGATCGAATCCTCCAGATAGAGTCTTACCAGATGAAGGAACAGTAAGGTTATAAGCTCTAGCTAGACGAGTAATACTATCTAATAATATAACAACATCTTTTTTATGCTCAACTAATCTCTTAGCTCTTTCCAAAACTATTTCAGCAACCTTAGTATGATGTTCAGGTAATTCATCAAACGTAGAATAGATTACTTCTCCCTTAATAGAACGCTTCATGTCTGTAACTTCCTCTGGACGCTCATCTATAAGAAGTACGATTAACTCTGCTTCTGGATTACTTGCAGTAATTGCATTAGCTAAATTCTTAAGCATAGTAGTTTTACCTACCTTAGGAGCTGCAACAATCATACCTCTTTGTCCAAATCCAATAGGTGCCATCAAGTCTACAATTCTCATTGAGTAATCGCTTGTTCCAAGTTCAAGTTTAATTCTTCGATTAGGGAAAATAGGTGTTAAGTCTGGAAAGTTCTTTCTTCTGATAGCAGTCTCAGGGTTACTTCCATTAACTGACGCAACATAGATTAAAGCAGGAAACTTCTCGCCTTCTCTAGGGTTTCTAGCTATACCTTTAAGTTTATCACCTGTTTTTAATTTGAATCTTCTAATTTGAACTGGACTAACATAGACATCGTTAGGCGTTGATAAGTAGTTATCTCCTCTTAAAAAGCCATATCCATCTTGAAGTACTTCCAAAACGCCTTCTACGATATTGTCATCCTTACTATTAGGGATAATATCTTCAACAGATGTAGCTTTATAGTTAGTGTCATAATTATTTGAAATAAAAGACTGCTTTTCTCTAACATTATACTCCGCGCATTGCTCATCAGCCAACATATTATTATCATTCTTTGATGATTGCTCCTTTAAAGATTCCATAAGCATCTCAATCAATTCTTTTTTGTTCTTACCAGAAATCTTAAGCCCCTTTTCTTTCGCAAGGTTTTTAAGGTCAGTAAGCGACAATTGTTCTAGTTCTTCCAACAAAGAACACCTCCATATTTAAATTTCGTGGGATTTATTTTTCAGAAAACAAAAATTAGAAATAAATAGATTTAATTTGAATAAAATAATTAAAAACGTTTGTTCTGTTTTTTATTTTACTTCATTTTTTATCATTCGTCAACAATTATTCGTAGCGTCGCACAGTAGCGGCGCGATTCACGTGCGCCATAGATAATGAATATACTAACATAACTGGCATAACAATGAATATAAAAACCAAACGAACAGTGTTCGGGTATAAATGTTATATATTAAAAAAGAGGTCGCCCGCCTATAAGTTGGAAATTTTGCCATGCAAAATTTCCTTCCACAAGCTCCATCAAACTCTTACTCTTTTTTAATCTATAACATTAATACCCTCGCGCTGTTCTTATTCTTAATTCGTAGCGGACAGCAGTGCTGTCCATGGCGCACGTGAGTCGCGCCGCTACGATTATAGTGTCTTTGAAATTTGCACCAAATAATGGCGAGCAATGCTCGCCGCTACGGATTACTCCTCTTTCTTGGTTGGTGGCTCGGTCTTATAGTAGCTCTTATAAAATTCTTCTCTAAATTCAGCGAATCTATCTTCATCAATTGCATCCCTTACATTCTTCATAAGATTTACTAAGAAATACAAATTATGAATTGTTAATAGCCTTGCTCCTAGAATTTCTCCTGCTTTTACTAGGTGCCTAATGTAAGCTCTTGTGTAATTTCTACAAGTATAGCAATCACATTCGCTATCTAATGGTGTAAAGTCTCTTTCATAAGTAGCATTTCTAACAACCACTTTTCCTTTTGAAGTCATAGCTGTACCATTTCTTGCAATTCTTGTTGGAAGTACACAGTCGCACATATCTATTCCATTCATAACCGCTTCTATTAGATAATCAGGACTTCCAACGCCCATTAAATATCTAGGCTTATCTTCTGGTAAGAATTGTGTAGTATATCCTAAGATATCATACATAAGCTCAGAAGGTTCACCAACACTTAGCCCTCCAACACTATAACCTGCAAAATCCATGGCGACTAAATCTTTTGCGCTTTTTTCTCTTAAATCTTTAAACATTCCACCCTGAACTATTCCAAATAGTCCTTGAGTATCTTTATTTTTATGAGCATCTAGGCCTCTCTTTGCCCATCTAGTTGTTCTTTCCATCGATTCTCTTGTGTACTCATATGTTGAAGGGTACGGACAACATTCGTCAAATGACATCATAATATCTGAGCCAAGATTGTTTTGAATCTCAATAGATTTTTCAGGAGAAATGAATAATTCTCTACCATCTAAATGGCATTTAAACTTAACTCCTTCTTCAGAAATATCTCTAAGCTTTGCTAAACTAAATACTTGAAAGCCACCACTATCTGTAAGAATAGCTCTATCCCAATTCATAAATTTGTGAAGGCCTCCTGCTTCTTTTATAAGCTCATCTCCAGGTCTTACAAACAAGTGATATGTATTTCCAAGAATTATTTTAGCATCTATCATTTCTTTCAGCTCATCTGGTGTCATCGCTTTAACAGTTGCTTGTGTTCCAACTGGCATAAATACTGGTGTTTCAATTACACCATGAGGAGTATAAATTCTTCCTCTTCTTGCACCAGTCTTTGCATCTTTTTTAATTAATTCATATTTAATTGGCCAATCCATTCTATCAACCTTTCTTTTTTATTAATCGCATCTGTAGTTCGGAAAAAACGGGGATGTTCCTTGTTCAAAGAACAAGGAGCGTACCCTTTTTTTCGAACATAATCAACTCACTTAATAAACATTGCATCTCCAAAACTAAAGAATCGATATTTTTCCTTAACCGCAGTATTATAAGCATTCAAGATATTCTCTCTTCCAGCAAGCGCTGAAACAAGCATTAAAAGCGTGCTTTCAGGCAAATGGAAATTCGTTATCAAGCAATCTAACACTTTAAACTTATATCCTGGATAAATAAATATAGACGTTTCTCCACTTTG
>JAEEYG010000095.1 GCA_016291695.1 Clostridia bacterium
AAAATTCTTTTGATTCTTGTCTTTGTTGTTCCAAATCATAAGGAATTACAGCCGAAAAGTTATTGTTCTCATTTTGTTTTCTTTGCCATTGTGCAATAGTAGTTTCAACATTTAATCTTCTCTTTTCTGCATCTTTCATAGCTTCGTCCATAGGAACATTATTACAATCAATGGACAACATCATAGACTTATTAAGCTCTGTAAATTCAGCAATCATATTATCTTTAATATAAGTTGCATAGTCCTTTAAGAATAATACTCTGGCATATCTATCACCTATCATTAGATAATCACTCTTAACTTGCATATAGTTAGGAGAAATATAGTCTTTAAAGCTATGACCTTTTCTCATATTATCTTTAATATCAAAATCAAAGTATTCTTCCTCGCCATTTCTATAAAAGCTATATAAAAGCTTCAATCTATCATTTACTCCTAGCTTAGTTGCCTTTGAATTTAGCTTAGATAAATGAGATTGAAGCTCTCCTTCTACTCTATTAAAATATGGCTTTGTTTCTTCATAAGTTTTCTTTTTACAAGTCAAAGTAATGTACTTTTCTTGTATCATTTCATTTGAATTTTCTGCTTTATCTGTAATCATCTTATTATATTCATTTCTATACTTATTAAGTCCATCTCTTGATGGTTTCATAAGCATTGTTTTAGCAAAATCGTTCTTATTAAGCTTTCTATTGATTATTGTAATTTTACTATCTTGATTACTATCTAATGAATTTAAAAGCTCTGAATAACTCAAAAACATATCTTCCTTATCTGCCTTATTTGCCACTTGATAATTTATATCTGTAAATCTATATGTATTTGAGTACTTGTTTTTTCCTAAATAAAAAGTTCCATCGAAGTATAGCCTTTGGATTGGAATTGCTTCCTGCACACTTCGTGGAACCTTCATATCTTCTTTTTCTTTTCTTTTAAATATATTCATTTTTCTCCTTTCAAAAAAGCACATAGTTTAAAACTATGTGCTTCATAAGTATTCCTTATAATAGATAATAAATAATTACGAGTCGAACGTAAACCTTCTCTATCAAGCTGTGCTACCGTTACACCATTATCTATTATAATTATCATTATAACACAAATCAATGATATTTTCTACTTAAACCATATACATTATTGGGCACGTAATGTAGGCACTTAGGCATTAATAAATTAGTCCTTACCCAAGCCTTTAATAGTTCCTCTGCTGTCATTCCGTTATAAGTAACAAATCCCAATATAGCAAAAGGCAAAGCTCCTAAAATACACATCCAAGATAGCTCACTAATAGCAAAATATGGTTTAAGTATGAAGTATATCCCTACTGCTACCATACAAGCTAAGAACGAGAATAATAATTGTCTAAATGATAGTCCAAAGAATATGCTTTCAGTATAATTCCTTATTTCTTTATTAACTTTAACTTCCATTACAAACACCTATCTTCCTTATTCTTTTGCTCTAAAACAAGTTTATTTTCGTCTTTAATAATCTCATCAATCACTTTTAGTCTAGCATGTTCTAGATTCCACTCTTTTTCATATCCTCTCTTTGGCTTTGAAATAAAGTGTCCTTCTGAATAACAACTGATATTATTCTTTATCAAGGCTTTAAATTCTTCTAAAAGTTCTTTCTTTGTTATACTGTGTTCATATACTTTACTTGTCTTAGGTAGCTTTTCCTCTTTTGGAGGAACTTCCATAACTTCATAATTATTAGAAATTAGAATTCTATTAAATTCTTTTACATTTTTATCTAACTTAGCAAGCTCTTGAACATTTATATTTCGTTCTTCACAATACTCTGAATATCGTTTAACTCCTTCAACATTATCTATTGAATGAGGATAATAATACTGAAGTTCAGATAAAATAGCATTATGAGTTACTTCATCCATATACTTAATTTCATAGCCACATTCTAAGTAATAGAACAAATTACTATCAAAGCTAAAATCCCAGTCAAAAGCATTATAGCTTTTTAGGTTATCAAAGATATTTATCATCATTCCATCCCCACCATCATCCGTAAGAACTAAAGCATATATATCTTTACTATCTAAACTATCTTGAATGATATATGAAATATCATTATTTGAATAATTTGAATTATCTTCTAATATCTTATGTATTTTTTCCCTTGCATAATCTACTAGCACATCATCATAAGCCTTATATGTACAATTGTATTCTTCAATAT
>JAEEYG010000096.1 GCA_016291695.1 Clostridia bacterium
AATGAACGTGATGATTAATTCGGGAGTGCTCATTAAAGCCCCATTATTGCAACAAATTATGTTAGAGGAGACTAAATGAATAGAGCGGTTATCTTTGATTTAGATGGTACTTTGTGGGATGTTTTTGACTCAACGTTTGATAGTGCCAACATAGTAGCTGAAAAGTATGGATTAAAAAGAATAAGCAAGGACACAATTTGTAAAGGCTTTGGATGCAACAAAGAAGAATCTGCAAAGCTTTATTTTCCATATTTGGAGTACGAAAAATCAAAAGACATAATGGATGAAATATCAAAAGTTAATATTGAAAATTTAAGAAAAAATGGTGGGGGTTTGTATCCTCATTTGGAAGAAACATTAAAAATCCTCAAAGAAAACTATGATTTATATATAGTAAGCAATACAGGAAAAGAAGAGTATATAGAAGCATTTTTAATTAGTTCAAAGTTGAAAGAGTATTTTAAAGACTATGCCGCAGCCAGTTTTTTAGGGATTTCCAAGGCAAATGCTATTAATAAAGTTATAACTGACAATGCTATAGAGCAAGCGGTATATGTCGGCGATACGATTAAAGATTTGGAAGCGGCAAAAGGAGCAAATGTTCCTTTTGTATATGCTAAATACGGATTTGGCAAAGTACATGGTACAGAATTCTTCATTGAAAAAATAGAAGAGTTACCTAACGTGCTTAGGAAAATCTAAACATGGAGAAATAATATGGAAAAAATAGCAATTATTTCAGACGTTCATGGAAACTATTCTGCATTAAAAGCAGTTTTGAACGATATAGAAAAAAAGAATATAAATATAATATACTGTCTTGGTGACACTATTGGAAAAGGTGCTAGGTCAAATGAATGCATAGAACTTTTGAATAATAGTGCTATGCTATTGGGCAATTGGGAAGATTTTTTAATTAATAAAAAATGCTCTTCAGAGCTAGAAGTTAAAAGATATGAAACTCTTTATAATCAGGTTTCTGACGAAAATAGGGAGAAACTTAAAAAACTTCCTTTGTGTATGGAACTATACATCGGTGGAAGGCTAGTAAGGATGTTCCATGCTACTCCTCAAAATGCGTGGGATATTGTTTTGGAAATTGACAGGATTGAAAAGCTTTATGAACAATTTTTTCCAAGTAAATATACTGGTAAAGAAGTTGCCGATGTGGTCATTTATGGTCATACACATATGCAAAATATGATGAAGCTATATAATAGGACTTTGATTAATGCTGGTTCTGTTGGAAATTCGTTTGATATTATTAGAAATGAAAACAAAGATGGAAATTGTCAAAACACAACTAATGCGGAGTACTTAATTGTTGAAGGAGATATAAACAGTAAAGAATATAGTGATATAAGATTTGAATTTGTATCACTTGCGTATGATATCTCAGAAGAATTAAATGAGGACACTAATTATTTTGAGGCGGAAGATTTTAAAAAGGAATTGGTAACGGGTGCTTATAGAAATACAAGAAAGTATGAGGAAATATTTAAGGAATCGTACTACGATTACAACAAGCTTTGAACTCGGGGACGTCCATTAAAAGTCCCATTATTGCAACTGATTATGACGAGAGGTGAAATCTATGGATAGTTTTAAATTTCTAAATGACGAGGAAATTAAAGAATTGGACTTTCATGAGCTTTGTTTGTATATTTCTATGCTAAATAAGCTTATTAAAGAAACGAATAAGGAGGGATAACATTGTCGGAATATGCATTAGGTAATTCAGATTATATCCCCAATGATGGTAGCAATATTAGAGACAGACTTATAAAGGCTCGAGATTCTGCTATTAGAGAATTGGAAATTCGATGTAAAAATAATACGGCAATTAGACAAGCATATAAAGAAACCACAGATACGGTATATTTCAGTGCTACAGACGGTGCTATCTCGGATATTGATAACGAAGATGAGTTGGCTCAAAGAGACTCTTTGGATGCAGACAAACGCGCAAAAATTGATTCTGCCATAGAAGAGCATATGTACAAAGTCGAAGAAGCTAGTAAAGCCGTGCTGGAGGGAGATATTTCTAAGGCCGAGAAACTACCTGGTGAATTGGTAAAGACGGCTGTTGAAGTGTCGCCTAAAGAGAATAAAAAAAGAAAAATATTTAAGAATGGATTCTTTCGACATGTGGGAGAATACCTAAAACGATATGGACCACAGATTGCAACTAAATTAGGTGCTTTAGCTGCAAATGTGATTGTTCCTGGTGGAGGAGCATTAGCTGAAGTAGTAAAAGCAGGAGTTGGATGTGCTATTTGGGCAGGTGGAAAAGGACTAGCTAAGAAGATAGAAGAGGCTAATAAAGATGATAAGCAAATAGGCCAGAATGAACTTGAGATGTGAACTCGGGGACGTCCATTAAAAGTCCCATTATTGCAATCGATTATGACAACATAAAGAAAAAGTTGGAGCAATATTTATAATTCTATTGATAACAATGTATTATAGTGATATCTTAATACATAAGTAAATAATAACTGTGGGGGCAGAATATGAGACAATTCTCATGTTCTGCCTTTTTGAAAGGAAAAAATATGGCAAGAATTTCTAGAAAATGCAATGATGGCAAATATTTTCACATAATGGTACAAGGACATAACAAGGCCTATATATTTAAAAATACAAAAGCAAAAGAAAAAATAATCAAGATAATAAATGAAAAAACGACAAAGATGAAAATCAAAATAATTGCATATTGTATTATGGATAACCATTTTCATTTGTTGATCAAAGCAGAAAACGTGGACGAGATGTCAAAGTACATGTCGAGAGTCAATACAAGCTTTGCAAAATATTATAATTATACTCACCAAACCGTTGGGTATGTTTTTAGAGATAGATATAGAGCAGAACCAATTTTAAGCATAAATCAAATGATTAATTGCGTTAGATATATTCATGAAAATCCTGTTAAAGCTACAATGGTTTCATGCGCCAAAGACTACGAATTTTCAAGTATAAATGACTATATAAAGCACAGCATTAATCAAGATATAATATATGAGGTTTTTGGAGACGATATAGACTATCTGGAAAAAATCGATGGAATCTATGAAAATTATGATTTCATAGATGAAGAAGATGAATTTGGTGAAGGCGAAAAAGAAGAGTTTGACGAAGTATGTAAAGAATACGAAGCCTATGACTATTCAAATGATGAAATAGTATATAAAGTATCTGAAGCATTGAAAAAAAGATGTGTAGTTACGAATGCGGAAGTTCTTAAGTTCATGGGATTGAAAAGAACAACGTATTACAATATAATAAAGAGGATGAAAGACTTGAGGTTTTCGTAAGCGGTTGCAATAATGGGACTTTTAATGGACGTCCCCGAGTCCACAAAGAGGTGAATATATGAAATTAACTGATAGCGATATGGAAAAGCTTCTAGATAGGTATCCAAAGGAATCAATTACTATAAACAGTACTGGAGAAATATCTTTGGAGCAAATAGAAACCTTGTCCGGAGATGGGTACGGCGGAGTATATATTAACAATAGTGGCAAAAAAGATTTTTATGATATGAAGACTTTTTATTTAATTAAAAAAAGTCTGCTAGAAATGATTAAGAGTATTCCTGAAATTCCACAAGTAGATCCTAATAGAGAAAAAATATTATTTGCATTCATTTGTACTAAGATAGCAGATAGCGTCTCTTTCGATAGTTGGGCTCAAAGATGCACAGGCTTATCGGGATATGATTTAGACATGGCTCAAGATTATATTGATGATGCCAAAACGATGGTAGGGCCAGTTACAAGAGGAGCGGGGCTTTCTAGTGGATTTTGCGAACTACTAAGAAATGCTCTTTCAGAAGTTGGCATTGAAGCAATTGATATTCCTGCAGGAGGGCGCACAAGAGGTGAACGGCGGCAGTGGTGCAACGATGTGGAATCAAGTGCTATTAGATGGAAAATGGTATAATTGTTGCCTTACTAATGCTGCAGATTATATAAAAGCTGGAAAAGCTTCACCTTATTTTTTACAGTCTAATGACGACTTCGGAGGACATGGTGAGAATCATAGATATGCGGGCGAGTTCTGCCCGTGGTACCCAGAACAAGTTCAGCAAGCAGATACATCAATTAATGATGAAGAGCAAGTGGAATTATTAAAAGCAGTAAGAGAATTTATAGTTCATCAAAAGAAATATGAAGAAGAGCAAAAGAAGGCTGCTATGAATGAAAGTTTACAATCTGGTAGTGAAAAAAAGAAATCTTTGGGAGAAAAACTAAAAGAGTTATTGCGAATACGACGTGACAAAAGGGTTCTTGACAAATGGGAAAGGGACTTAGATAAAAAAGAAAAACGCCAAAAAAGAAGCGATCATGGGGAGTCTTAGACCCAAGAGGTAATTTAGACAACATAAGCGGTTGCAATAATGGGACTTTTAATGGACGTCCCCGAGTCCCCGGGTCCAAAAACGTTGTTGACATATTATGTAAATTGTGATACACTATTTATCGTAAGAGTGTGCATACCTTTTTGAAAAGGAAGCTGCAC
>JAEEYG010000010.1 GCA_016291695.1 Clostridia bacterium
AGGCGGTTTGGCAGAACATTCTTTCAATGTATATCAAGCCGCCATACAATTGCGAGAAGCGGCATTGAAGCTAAATCCGACATTGGAGCCGCAATTGCCAACAGACAGCATTATTATTGCTTCGCTTCTGCACGATGTTTGCAAAGTAGATGTGTATAAAATCAGGCAACGCAAAAATGAGTTAGGTGTTTGGGAGGAATGCGATAGCTATACCGTGGATTACAGCAAGTTTCCGTTAGGTCATGGTGAAAAAAGTGTTATATTATTACTCAAGTTGGGTTTAGAGTTGACCGATGCTGAAATTGCTGCCATCCGTTGGCACATGACAGCGTGGTATTTACCATTCCAAAGTCGTGAAATATTGGGAAACATCAACGCTGCCAAAAACAAATATTCGCTCTGCTCCTTGATACAAATGGCAGATGGCTTTGCCGCCTCGTTGATGGAAGAAAAAAAAGCATAACTTGCTGATAAATAATGTATGAAAATGCAAAAGGTATTAGAATTTTTATTATCTTTGCAAAATAAAAATAAGCCCGTTTTTCAGTTGTGATAGTTTTAAAAACTCTCGGCTGTCATGGACTGAAAATGGAGGAAAGATGTTTAATTGAGAGGGAAAAAATAAAACGAATTTAATATGGGAAATAATAAGAGTGAAATAAAAGGAACAAGGATTATTCTTTTTATTGGATTTTTAACTGCAGTAGGAGCTATTTGCTTTTTTATTTTTAAAATTCCAGATTTTTGGCCTCAAATGTTAGCAATTATTGCAAGTGCATTTCTTGGTGCAGGAGCAACTGCGTGGATAACCAATACTTTATTAAATAATAAGCAAAAAACAGAGGAAGAAAAAGAAAGAAATTTGAAGTTATACAATGACAAGTTAGGAGTTTATTCCGATTATGTTTCTGAGATGTACATTGCACTTAGTGATAATCTCGTAACATCAGAAGAGTTAAAAGACTTGCGTACTAAATTATTTGCTTCTATCGGTTTTTACGCTGGAAAAAATGTACTCGTAGATATTAACAAATTAATTCTCGAATACTTTTTTGATAAAGAAGGGAATTTTAAAGAATATGTTGATATAAATGTACAAATGTCAAACTTCTTTTCGGGTGTTACTAGAATTCTGCAGAATGATACTCAACAAAAAGGAAAGTCTAATGATGGAAAAAAGAAAACAAAAAATGAAGTTAAGTTAAAAGAAGAATCTGCGGATGATAACAAGAAGAAAGATATTGTACTAGAACTTTGGAATAGGTTTCAAGCAATTATTAATGCAATTGAAGAACAGGAAGAACAAGAAATAGAAAACAGGAAGAAAGAAGAACAAATTGAAAAGATATTTGAAAAAGAAAGACAATCAGAACGCGATGAACAAAATAAACAATTAAACGATAGTACGGAAAACTCAAACCAAGAAATCAAACAAGATAGTTCTGTCGAAGATGAACCACAGTACTTGGAAAAGCAGGCATGGCATTTCAACGCATGGGATATTGAGCAATTTGAACAATTTAAAGAGCCCTTTAACAAATCGGAAAAAATTGAATTGTCACTTGTAGAATATGGAGAATATTGGCGTACGAATCTGCTAAAACAAGTTAAAGGAGGAGATATTATTATGTTGTTCCGTAGAGGAGGCTATGGCTATGTCGGAGCATTTAAAGCGATAGGAAGAAGAATCTTTGATTTCGAGAAAGGGGAAGAAGAAATCCTATATTTCGAAGACCCTGAAAACAATATCCCTGAAAAACGGGATATTGTGACAAACATTGATGAATTTGACAAAGATGCAAGGGATTATGATATTTATGGAGTTAGAGAAGATAATGGGGTAACCTTGTGTTCTAATCTCATTGTGAAATGTCTTGCTTATGTTCCAGAAGGTGTAGGCAATCCCGGCGGTGTTTATCGTAGAACAATATCCCGATATGACTCCCACTATGCATGGTTGTTGAAAGAAAGATTCCAAAAAAAAGGGCAGTGGAAGTGAGTAGAAATTAATATTGAAACTTTTAATTAGATATAATTAGAAATATGGAAGCAGCAAAAGTAAAAGCTTTATTTTATAGAGACGTACGGTATGTAATCCCCTCTTATCAGCGGGCATATTCATGGGAAGAACAACAGCGTGAACAGTTCATAGAAGATTTGCGCGATGTATCTGACAGGTATTACCTTGGACACTTTTTGTTTGAAAAAACAGAGAATGGTAGTGTGTTGTGCTTAATCGACGGACAACAGCGACTAACAACTATCGTTATTTTTTTTAGTTGTCTTCGTCACGCGTTTTTCAAACGTTTTTCTACAGATGGAGATACCAAGAAGATATGTGACTATATTGATAGGCGATACCTTCGAGATCAAGATACAGAGCAACCTCATTTGGTTACTG
>JAEEYG010000097.1 GCA_016291695.1 Clostridia bacterium
TATAATTTTCTAAATACTCCCGCAACCTTGCCAAGAACTACACATCTTGGAACGATAATTGGTTGCATAAAGCTATTTTGTGGTTGAAGTCTTATATGATCCTTCTCCTTGAAGAAAGTCTTGACTGTGGCTTCGTCCTCTATAAGAGCAACAACAATATCGCCATTTTCTGCAACATTTTGCTTCTTAACAAGTACTAAGTCTCCGTCTAGGATTCCTGCTTCTATCATACTATCTCCACGAACTCTAAGCATAAAAGACTCTGAATTGCCAACGAAATCAATAGGAAGTGGAAATGTATCTTCTAAATTTTCAACAGCAAGTATTGGAGAACCAGCTGTAACCCTACCAACAATAGGAACATCTACCATTTCTTTTGAAGCATAAAAGCTTGGCTCTTCGTTATCTGATGTAATACGAATTGTACGAGGTTTAAGTGCAACTCTTTGAAGCAATCCTCTTTTTTGAAGTCTAGACAAGTACCCATGAACTGTTGAAGTTGAATGCAAGCCTAATGCTTGGCAAATCTCTCTAACAGAAGGGGCATATCCGTTCTTTTTAATTTGTTCTTTAACATAAGCAAGCACTCTAAGTTGCTTGTCTGTAACTTTTCTCTCTGCCATAACAAACTCCTTTTATCAGTATTTCTAGAAATAAATATATCATAGCAGGTGAGAAAAGTCAAACTAAAGTTCTTATTTTAGATATTTAGTTGCATCTGTTTTGTAAACCATCATAGCTGGAATTATTCCTGCAAGCAATGCTAAAACTATTGTAATTAGCATAGCAATGAACTCTTCTTTTAAGAATACAAGTCCTGACATATACAATCCATAATTAGTTACAATGTATTTTCCAATGATTGCTATAACGATATGAGATAATATGCATCCTAGTATTACACCAACAATTGCTAGTATAAGCATTTGGCAAATGTTGATTATAAATATCGTCTTTCTGTTTGCTCCTAGTGCTCTTAAAATTGATGTATCTTTTCTTTGCTCAATTGATGATGTAAGCATTGTGATAAATAGCATAACAATTGAAATAATTACTGATACAGATGCTATCAATGTAATAACAACAGTAAATATCTTAATGTAATTCAAAAACTCTCTTAATGCCTGATTTGGAATAATTACTTGAATATTGCTATCATTTGATAAATCGTTATAAAGCATTGTTTGAGAAGACATGTCTTTTGCTCTAATCATAAGTGCAGTAATTAATTCTGTACTATTATGCTCTTCTTCCTCTTTACCACCTTTTCCATGAGTAGAAATCTTTTCTTCTTCATGCTCTTCCTCGTGCTCTTCCTCATGTTCCTCATCATGTTCGTCATGCTCATGTTCTTCATCTTCATCATGATGAAGTCCATGTGCATGCCACAATGTTTCAATAGTAGTAAATAGTACTGTATCATTTGGCGTATTAGTTGGTTCTAGAATACCAACAACAACATATGTAAAGTCTTCATGCTCATGTTCATGCTCTTCATCACTTGCTCCACCTAGTCCATGAGTACTCTTAAATGTATCGCCAATTTTCATATTTCCTTTTTTAGCAATTGTAGAGCCAAGAACTACTTCGCATTCATTTTCGATATACTTTCCTTCTTTAAGCTTGAATCCATCTCCGCTGAAATAATCTGGCGTTGTACCAATTATCTTGTATCCTCTATATGAGTCTCCCATTCCTATTGGAACAATCTTTTTAACGTATTTATTGTTCTCTAACTTTTCCAAATAAGCTATATCTATATTTCCCTCTGGAACACCATAGAAAAAGATTGAATTAAGTGCTAATCCAACATTAGATCCTACTTTACCAACAATAAGGTCATATTCCTTAGTCTGGTTTTCAACATTACTAACAAGTTGGCTAGATATATTTTGAATACAAATAATTAATAATAAACTAATCATGATAGCAAATACTGTCAAAAAGTTTTTTAACTTTTTAGACATAATATTTGTTTTTACAAATTGAAGTATCATTTTAAACCTTCTCTCTTTCAAATAATTCTTTTACTTAATTGCCTCATTTAGCTCTTCAATATTAATGCTTCTGTCAAATAATTCTAATTGTGAATTATTGTGAGTGATTACAAGTAATGTAGCTTTCTCCTCATTTGCAATTTGGATGATTAAGTCCATAATCTTCGCACCATTTTTAAAGTCAAGATTGCCCGTAGGCTCATCTGCAAGTATAATGTTAGGCTTATTAACTATACTTCTTGCGATGGCAACTCTTTGCTTTTCTCCTCCAGAAAGAGTCTTAACCTTTTGATCTTTCTTGCCATCTAGACCAACTCTTTTTAGCATACCAATAGCTTCTTTTTCCATTTCTGCTTTTGAATACCTTTTTGAGAAAGACATTGGTATCACCACATTTTGAAGAACTGTAAAATCTGGGAATAAGTTAAAATCCTGAAAAATGTATCCAATATGATTTGCTCTAAATAAATCTCGTTCACCTTCAGTAAGTGTAGTTAAGTCGACGTCCTCAACAATAACCTTTCCATTTGTAGGTGTAAGCATGCCAGATATTAGATTAAATAATGTTGTTTTTCCGCAACCAGAAGAACCTATAAAAGCAACTTTTTCTCCAGTTTTAACGTCTAACTTTTTAATCTTTAAAGCATTTATTTTTACGCCGTTATCATCATAGGTCATTTCGACATTTTTAAGGTCTATCATTTTTAATCTCCTCTAATCATAAAACAAATATTAAATATTAAATTACTCTCTTAACTTATTATTCCAAGCGGTAAACTGCTCGTATAATTTTAAATTATCTGGGTTTAAAGCTTTTAATTGATTAATATATCCTGTTGCTTGCTGAGTAGTAATAGAATCAGCATTTTGGTAAATCTCGTAGCAGATGTTTTGATACTTTTCCATAATAACAATTTCTTTGTTATAAAGCTCAATTAACTCATCATTTAGGCTGATTAGTCTTGAGTCAGTTGGCGCTAATTGTTTAACAATACCTGGACATTCTTTGATGTAATCAAGATATCCGAATCCGCTTCCATATCCTCCACCATACTGGCTATCATAACTTAAATACTCCTCTGCAATTGCCTTAACAACTGTAACATTATTGATTGCTTTAGATTTTCCTGTTTGCAAAGCATTGTCATAGTATGCCATATATTGTGGATTTGTTGCGTACTCAATATTCATCTGTAATGTCTGAATATCATAAATCATTCCGCCTTGAGAAAGTGATGAATAATATTCATTAATAATCTTGTTTGCTCCAGTATCTTGAACTTCCTCAACTTTATCTGCATATATTCTAAATTGAGTTGTATAGCCTTCACTGTCTAGCTTACTTGCTACTTCTAGAGTACCGTAAACATTCAAAGCATTTTCTGTATATTTAATCTTACTCTTATTAGCCATAAAAATAGGAATAACTTCTAGTTTTGTGGCATCACCTATCGTGCAGAATGGGCAAGTAACAAATGGCTGATTATTAAGGTATACAAAGCTTTCATCTAATGGGCTTTGTACTGCTGGATACCCCTTTATTTGTACTTTTTTACCATTTAGGTTCTTTAGCATCGTCGAAACGTTTTTAATTGTTCCTTTTGTCTCATACATATCTGAAAACTTAATTAATGTATATTCACTGTTTTCATCTTTTTTATCAGTAACTTCAGGGGTGCTAGTCGAAGGTTCAGAAGGTGCTTCGATTGGTGTTTCCGTAGTAATTTTACCCGGATTGTCTGTACTATCACCAGATTGAACTTTTTCTGGAGCCTCAGTTACCTTTTTTGAAGGTGCTTTAGTAACTACTGTAGTATTGCTATCTCCTGATTTCTTTGAATTTGTGTCATCGCAGGCCGTAAGTCCTAAAGAAATAACTCCTATCACCGCTAAAACATAAAATATTTTTTTCATCATATTCTCCCCAATCATATAATTTTGCATCTAGAAGAGATTTTATCCCTAAAAAAAATATATTGCAACCTTACGGCTACAATATATTGTGATAATTATGTGAATTCAAGGTATTATGTTACTTTTCGCCTAATTTGCTAGAGATTAAATATCCTATCGCAAAAGTTGCCAAACTGGCTATTATTGTAAGAGGTGTAAGAACTACAGCCCCGATTTTAACTATAATAGCAAATGGCGAAGCAACTACAAGCCCTAATATGCCCCAAGTTGAAGCATTTGGCCACCTTTTAAGCACAAACGCTATTATTTTTGAAATCACTACAATTCCCAAAAGAACACCCAAAGCAAATGGAATCATTATTAGTGCATTAGAAAAGAACTCGCTAAACTCAAAGTGAACAGCTGTAGAAACAGTATTCTTAATTGTGCTCATTACAAAATTATAGTATCCAAGCATCATTAGAATCATTGAGCCAGAAACTCCTGGTACAACCATTGCTGCCGCACTAATTACACCAAGCATTACTAAAATGACTATATTTACAAAATTCATTTCCATAGCTGTTACAGCAGGTGTTGAAACTGCTATAACCGCCGGAACTATAATAACTGCAAGAGTAATTATAAATGATACTATATGTGTCCACTTTAGTTTTTCATCTTTAATTTTATTGTATAAAACTGGCACTCCTCCAAGAACTAGCCCAATAAAGCAAGCCGTAGTTGGAACCGGAAACTTTTCAAGCAAAAACGTGATTACAAAAGCTAAAACAATAATTCCTAAAACCATTCCAACCAAAAATGGCCATAGAGTTTTTACACTATTTTTGAAATCTTTTCTAATATTATTAATTGCATTAATTATTTTCTCATACACACCAGTAGAAACCGCCAATGTGCCTCCGCTTACACCTGGTATTACGTTGGCCACACCAATTAATGCTCCTTTAACAATATCAATGATTATATCTTTCATATTAACGACCCCTTAAGATTATATTTCAGTAATAATTGGAATAAGCATAGGATTTCTCTTCGTCTTTTGGAACAAGTAATCGTGTAAAGAATCTTTGATATTGCTCTTGATTGTAGACCAGTCTTTAGTTTCTTTACTATTAATCTTCTCAAGTTCTTTATTAACAACTTTTTGAATTTCTTCCATTAAGTCTTCTGACTCTCTAACGTAGACAAATCCTCTTGATATGATATCTGGACTTCCGACAATCTTGCCGGTCTTCTTGTCCATTACCATAACAACAATTATTATACCTTCTTCAGCTAAATGTTGTCTATCTCTTAAAACGATATTTCCAACATCGCCTACTCCTAAGCCGTCAACAAGTACTTCACCGCTTGGGACACTGCCAGTGATCTTACAAAAACCATTATCTAATTCTAGCACTGCTCCATTATGTAGTATTGCAATATTGTCTTCTGGAACGCCAACTGCTTTTGCTGTTTCTGCGTGAGCCTTTAAATGTTTGTACTCTCCATGTACTGGAATAAAGTACTTTGGCTTTGTTAGGCAAAGCATTAACTTTTGTTCTTCCTTACAAGCGTGGCCTGAAACGTGAACATCTGCGATAGAGTGATAAATTACTTCAGCTCCAATTTTAATTAAATCGTCAATAACATCTGAAACCATTTTTTCATTACCTGGTATTGGATGTGCCGAAATTATTACCAAGTCATCTCTGCCTATGCTAACCTTTTTATGGCTTCCTTGCGCCATACGCGAAAGGCCAGCCATGCTTTCACCTTGGCTTCCTGTCGTGATTATTACTACCCTATTTGGTGGATAAGCATCAACATTGTCAATGTCTATCAAAATTCCATCTGGGATATCAAGATATCCAAGCTCTCTTGCAACGTTCATTACATTTTCCATACTTCTTCCGGCAATCGAAACTTTTCTGTCAGTTTCAACAGCACAGTTGATTATTTGCTGAACTCTGTGAACATTAGAAGCAAAAGTAGCTACTATTATTCTTTTTTGACAGCCATTAAAGATTTTTTCAAAAACTTTTCCTACAGTCTTTTCAGACATGGTAAAGCCTTCTCTTTCTGAGTTAGTACTATCCGACATCAAGGCTAGCACGCCTTGTTTTCCAAGCTCAGCAAGTCTTGTGAAGTCCATAACCTTGCCATCTATTGGAGTATAGTCTACTTTAAAGTCTCCTGTGTGAACGATTACTCCAACTGGTGTATGAATTGCAAATGCCATGCTATCTGCTATCGAGTGAGTAGATTGAATAAACTCAACTTTGAAGCAACCAAGTGTAATAGTTTCACCAGCTCTAACTTCAGTCATCTTAGTGCTTCTAACTAATTTGTGCTCTTCAAGCTTTGTCTTAATAAGTCCACAAGTAAGCCTCGAAGCATAGACTGGCATATTAATTTGCTTTAGCACATACGGGATAGAACCTATATGGTCCTCGTGTCCGTGAGTGATGCACATTCCCTTAATCTTTGATTTATTCTTTTCAAGATAAGTAATATCTGGTGTAACTAAGTCAACACCTAGCATGTCTTCTTCTGGGAAAGACACACCACAGTCTACTAAAATAATATCGTTACCATACTCAAAAACAGTGATGTTTTTTCCAACTTCTTCTAAACCTCCAAGAGGAATTATCTTAAGTCTTTCTCTTTTTAGTGTTGATACATCTCTAGCTCTTCCCGATTTGTTTTCAACAATCGCTTTCATTTGAGATGGGTTAATCTTCTCTTGAGCTGGTTTAGAACTAGATTGTGTATTTGCAGCCGACTTTGCGCCTGCACTTTGAGCACTGTTTTGCTTTGTCTGTTGCTTTGTATTTTGCTTATTCGATGATGTAGGATTAATTTTATTATTGTTAAATTTTGAACGTATTGGATTTTGCATAATATTTTTTAACACGTCTTCTGTAGGCTTTTCTTTTACTACTTCCTTTTTAGCCTCGCTTCCCTTATTTAAATATGTGTCATTTTTCTTGCCAATATTTGAAGTAACTTTTATGCTACTCTCTGCCTTTTGATTTTTAGTTTGATTGTTTACTGCTTTATTTGTGTTTTGATTATTTGATTGATTTGTAACTTTACTAGAGTTATCTTTTTTTGCACCAGAATTATTCTTTGAATTATTTCTTCTTCCAAAGAATCTTCTTTTAGATTTTTCGTTTTTGTTTTCTTCTGCCAAATTCATTCTCCTTTCATTTTCATACCAAAAAAATTAGACCTTGGAATTTAGGTCTAATTTAATAACTTTTCATTATATTTTCCGCTCAAAAAGACAAAATGCGAGTACAATTTCACGCACGAAAAAACCCCACTTTTGATAGTGGTAAAAAAATTATTAAAATTATCCGTTCACAATTAACTGAAGACATTTTAACATATTTTTTGCAAATTGTCAAATTTGGACTTGAGGACGTCCATTTAAAGTCCCATTATTTTTCGTAGCGGACAGCTCTGCTGTCCATGGTGAGCACTGCTCGCCGCTACTAAAATTTAAACAAATTTATGCGAACTTGTCCTGTACCCGGAGGTGTCGTTTTTGGGAGCTGGTTGTCGTGTCCCCAAAAAATCCACAGATTTCTTTAAGAATCTGTGGATTTTCTAATTCATGATTTAAGTATAGCTGTAATTAATATGATATTCTGTACCATCTTCTGTTCTAAAATTATATGAATAGCCGTCTTCATCTATATGATAAATATGTATCTTTGTACCAGCCTCTATGCGTTCTGCATTTGGATCTTCTATAGGGTTTCCGTTTTCATCAGTTAAATATTCACCATTTTCATCCATTAAATAAACTCTGTTATACATAGGAAAAGTATAAATATACTTAACCCCATCCGTCTCTTCTTGTATAAAATATGACCCTTCCAGAGTAAGTTCTACTTCAGATAGTTTCTTAAATCCTTTTTCATCAAGCTTCTCACCATTTGCAAATCTTTCAACATGTATTAATCCAACTGCAGCATCAAAAATGTAATAACCTGTTATTACATTTTCATTTATAAGTATTACATTATCAATCATTTGTCCAAGTTCAAGCGGACCATAACCAAAGAATACATTTCTATAGTTTGAAATATTGTAAAACCAAAGCATGCCTTCATCACTTATTCTTATTCCATTATTACTATAGTCAATTACTGAGTAGTATGGATATGTAGAATCTATATTAACATGATCCGCAATCATGCTTGTATACGCAAATTCTAGCGTATCCATTCCATCTAATTCAACTTGATATATTTTAGTAAATTCTTGAGGCTCTAGCATACGCTCTTCAAAATCCATGTGACTATCTCTCTCGTCATAGAATGCTTGCTTTTTAGCGCTTATTTTCCAACTTTCCATATAAGCTTCGCAAAGCGACACATCATCAAACCTAAGTTCTTCATCAAAAATTCTAGAAAAATCACTATTTCTTAAGTCCCAACCCGAAATGACATCAGTTGCGATCTTGTCTTTTATCTTAATGCTATCATCTTTTTTAATAACCTCAAAGTCATAATCTCTATATACTATTCTTTCCTCTTCTGGTTCACATTTTGTAACAGGAATAAAGTATGTTTCATCTTTATATGTGTACAAGTAATATGAACTATCATCTGAAGCATAAATCCTGGCTGGAATCATTTCATATTTATCAATCTCTTTATCTTTCTTTTTTTCATTTAAGAAAAAATCATCTGAAAGTTTTACATACAATTCTTTGCTTACACTTTCATAATCCATAGATGATTCGGCATAAACTAGATTCTCATCAAAAGAAGGTTTTTCTACTTGAACAGAATTAATGTCTTTATATTTTTTACCTCTAATTTCTACTGTGTCTACATCTGCTGTTTTTATATCTTCAGGTAATTCACTTGAATTGCTTGGTATAGCAGTGTTACTTGATATTTCAACATTTTTATTTTGATTAGTTAAGACTAAAATAGCCGTTGCACATACAAGTACAACTACAATCGAAATTAGAATTATAACCTTTTTCATATATCATTATCCCCTTTTTCCTTATTTTGCCATTTCATTATATAGCACTTCAGAAGCTATTTCAACTTTTGTAGCGGACAGTATTGCTGTCCATGGCGAGCACTTCTCGCCACAACAGACTTAAGCATTTGGATTTATACACATTACACCTACCGACGTTAATGCGAACTTGTCCTGTCCCCGGAGGTGTCGTTTTTTGGAGCTGGTTGTCGTGTCCCCAAAATGGACAGACTTTAAGTTCCTGTTACAATTATGTTAAAAGCATTGAACGTAACACAATATATATGTAAACTAAATTTGATTGAAGATGAGAGTCTTACACAAAAGACCGGGAAAATATAATGACTATTAAAATTTCCTTTTTAGTTACAAATAAACTGGGTAACATACTTTTGGATTGGAAAGAAATAAAAATGACTGCTCTTAGAGCAGACATAGAGGAGCAATCGAAAAAAGAAAACGTTTCACAGACTAATCGACTACTGGGCAAATCCTTCTCTCCTTCTTGCTTGTACTTCTCGGTGAGGGAATAATTTCGCTCGGAGGAAACAGACTAGAGAAATGTATCGTATGGTTTCTAACGCCATACTAACACCCCAAAAATTTTACATTTACTCGTTGGGTTTGTTCTAGTTCACATTTGAGCTAGGAGAATACAAGAGAAGTTTTGGGATTGTTGAGAGACGTCAACTGACGCGCAAGAATGCCAGCGAGATGCTAAGGAGCGTCATGGTAAGTCGAGAAGATTGTGATAGTGCTTGATCGATTGTGGAGACCGTCGAATAATGTCTTTTGAGTACATGAAGAAAGTAGCGGCTTAGTGGAACGGAATGCGAAACTAAGGCGTTAAGAGAGCTTAGAAGAATCGGATGGCATCGACTATTTATGAAGATAAGCTATCTTTGCTTCCAAAGATGAATATAAATTTAGGCACGGCAACCTACGTTATATGGGTTCCTGTGCCTTATTTATTTTGCTTTTTATATTGAAAAAATGTCCTATTTGCGTATAATTATACTTGTATGCCACTATAGCTCAGCTGGCAGAGTGCATCCTTGGTAAGGATGAGGTCACGGGTCCGACTCCCGTTAGTGGCTCCAAAAAAAGTACTAGAAGAAATCTTCTAGTACTTTTTTAGTTTATGCCGACTCTGCGCTACCACGAAGAGCTTTGATTGCCTTGTGACGCTCTCGGATAGCCAGGTTCATCTCTTGGATCTTGCTCAAGAAAGTGCAGTCAAAAAGTTTCGGGTCCTCAAAGATGTCCATGCCGACTTCGCAAAACCTAAGTGCGATGTCAGTACACATCCCGTAGAGAAATGCCTCATAAGCGGTTTTTACCTGTTCTCTTGCTCCATGCAGCAAATCGTAGAGCTCATCCTTTGCCATGATACGCTCCATGTCACTAATGCTCTTATCAACGAACATGGCGGTAATCAGCCTCTGATACTTGTCATCATACAACCTGATGATTGTATCATAGTCCTGCATAGCTCCATCCAAAATGCTATGAAACTTCGCAGAACTTGAATGAGTGAACTCATAGTATTCCTTCAGGTCCTCCCTAGTGTGTGCCTGCCGATACGTTCTGATTGTGTGAATAATATGGCACAGAATAACCTGCCTGCTTCCAAACAGCGACATATCGACAGTTGGGTTTCCATCAATTCCAACTCTTGCACTAGTCATCAGCCGTTCATGTGCATCCATCACGTCTTCGTAGAACTCGGAGAATCCATCGTACTTCAGAGAAACCTTCTTGCCATCAATAAGCACTTTCATCATTTTATCCTTCTCCTTTTCTTTCTCGATTCTAGGCTTGTAGGTCTATAATCTCCACGTGAGGTGTGGTGATGATCTTTTATTTCAAAGGCAGCATAGAAAATGAGTACCACTACTACAGTGCAGAAAAGTATTGCTATCACAGTTTCACTCATTCTAACCCGTCCTTTCACGTTCTATCAATGTTCTTTTTGACAAGTGTAAGTCTCGTCTTTGTATCATTCCATCTAGCAAGATAAATGTTACTACATCCATGCCTCTGGTAGAAAAAGATACATCCAGTAATCCCGTGATAACTTATAACTCCTTTAAGTCCCGAACTAGCTGTGCTATCTGGTTTAGAGTAGACATAGCTATTACCTCCTTATTAATTGTTAAGGTCAATATTTCGATTTGGAACATGGCCATTATATCAGGAGATTTACATAATGTCAACAGCTGTGCCGCCTTATAATTGCAAAAAATAAGCTATTTGCTAGGCTTTATCCATCTAGCAAATAGCTAAAATTACTTGCATTTTAATATACCCACATAATAGTTGCTCCAAACACGTTAAGAATTACGCCAAAAGCTATCATGGTAATCTCAAATCTATCAAAAGCAACTTTATCAACTGTCTTCCCCTCTGTAACTAAACTCTTGGCCTCCTCATCCGCGCCTTTGCTTGTGAGAAACAATGTAAGAAATGAAACAGCAACCAAATCACAAGTGTACCTTGCTCCGAATTGCCATGCTCCAAGTGTCCTATGCAAGCATATAAACATTAAGTTTAATACAATACTCAAAATAAAAATTAGTCTTGGAATGCAAAATATCTTTGTTTGAAAGAACTCTTTAATCTCACGATAAATTGCAACTAGGATTATAGGATTTGCTATCAAGAAGCAAAATGGCTGGTCAAATGTTAGATGCATTTTTTCGTCAAATGATATTCCAAATCTTAATAAATCTTTCAAATTGTCCAAAAAGTAAGCAAATGAAAATTGGCCTTTCTCGCTTGTTGTAAATTCAGGTAAATAGTTATGTCCAAATTCAAGTGGATTTCCAAATCTTGCAAAGTTATATGACATATAAATAATGGCAATAATAATCAGCGGTATTGCAGCAATCATGTTACTTTTCACAATATTCCAAAAACCAGATTGTCTATCTTTATATGCAAAGTACAAAAATGCAGCAATAATATAAACTGCTGAAAATGGCCTACATCCAACTGCCAAAGCAAAGAAAGCATATGTCCATCCTTTTTTATTATCGAGAAGTGAATTAACTCCCAGTAGTAAAAACATGGTGTTCATGACTTGTGCAATAAACCAAACTCCTCCACTAATTCCGCAAGCTAGCTAACCCACTTCCAAAAACGATAGACATACCAATAAAAATTGCCATATTATCACTTGCTTTACGCTTCTTTAAAATGGTATAGGCAGTAACTATTGAGATAATTGAACATAGCACTGACACAAGATTATCTGGCACATTTTCTCTCCCAAAAATAGCAACGAAAGGAAGAAAAATAACAGATGGCAATGGTGGAAAACTAACGTAATACTTGCCCTCAAAAATGGCAAGTTCTAGCCATTCTCTATTATCTACATCAAGTCTTCCATTAAGCCATGACTCTGCCTGAATTTCGTAACTATCCCATGCTCCATGTTCCAAAATCGAAGTACTTGTTGAATTAAATATCATTAAAAAAAGGAAAAATGATAAAAACACTATCACAAGAATATTAACAAAGTTTTCTTTATTTGCCGATTTTAGTTTTTCCATATAATCACTCCACTATTTGTTCTAAACTTTGTGCAAGTTGATCTGAGCAAGATGTTCCTTTAATTCCACATTCAATTCCTCTTAGCTTTTTTATAACATCTTTGACTTCCATTCCTTCTACTAAAGCACCAATTGCTTTTAAGTTTCCATTACAGCCTCGCTCGTATTTAACATTAAAAATCTTTCCATCCTCTATGTCATAATCTATTCTTACTGAACAAACTCCTGTAGGAATATATGTATAGTGTTTCATGTTCTTTCATCTCCTTATAAATCATTGGCATACTGCCCAACAATCTCATCTTTTACGCTGTGATTATACCATACATTTGAGCAATGAAAAAGTACCTCTAGTTGATTATTTTCTAGCAGTTATTCCATAATATCTTCTTAAAAGTCTAATTCCTTTATCATAAGTATTCTGTTCAACGTATTCATGTAAAAGTCCTCTGTCTAGTTCCTTTAGATAAAAATCTTTTACATCACCCTTTTCTTCAGAAAAGCTGTCAAGTATTGGAACCTTAAGCATAAACTTATAAAGCAAATCCTCATTCTTAAAATATTCTCTTTCATGAAGCGGAACAAGTTCCGCATCCTTAAAACCTGCCTCAATAACTGCATTATAATCTATTATACTAATAGGTGTTGTATCATCATATGCTAGTCCCCTACCATAAAGCTTTTTTAAATTGTGACAGTCATATTTATCGACTCCATGAATTATTAAATAACCACCTGGTTTCAAGCACTCATATATTTGTGATGGACAAGTTGGTGTGTTCCTGGCTACCACTACATCAAAGTATTCTTTTGGAACGTCCATATTTAGATTATCCATCTTTTTGAATGTTATATTCTTTCTACCAGATTTTGCCAAATTTAGGTTTGCAGTTTCTATCATGGCATCAGAAAAATCCGTTGCAAGTATTTCTTTAACATTCTCAGGGAAAAACTTTAAAACTTTTTCTCCTCCGCCAGTTCCTAAATCTAAAATTCTTGATTCTTCATTTGTAATGTCCTTTAGGATTTTAAACATATCCCAATTAGTAAATTCTTCTGTTTCTATTTGAAATTCATCAAAGCTCCAGTCTTTTATTTGTTCGTAATAATCTTTCTCCTTCATTTTATTTTCCTCCTTGTTTTTTCCATTTTGTGGTTTTAACATAAAAAAGAACCTCCTTTCATGAACAGCAAAAACAAACCACAGATTTAGCTGTAGTATTTTTGTCATTCATGAGGAGATTCTGAGGTTCTCATCATTATTAACCCAGAGCTTGATAGCTCTTCGTGGTGATAAAACGCGAATAACTAATTGATTTATCACGAAAATATTATACCATGGCGCCTATAATTCGTCAACACGGCGCGTATGGTTTCTCTACTTAATAACTTCTAAAACAAAAGAAACCATTTCGCTTTCAGAAAGGCCATTAGTTTCAATGTCAAAATTCATTTCATCTTTTACTAATCTAACTATGTATCTATCTGTATACTTGTAAATTGTAGCTTCTGTACCGCCTAGGCTTGATTTGTTATCTTCTGCTTGGAAGAAATAATCTCTTAGTGGTGCGCCTTTTTTACAAATGCTAACTTGTGCTGTTTTTGTTTCATCCGAAAACAATAACTTGTAGTCATGAAGATTAGAATACTCATCTTTTTCTGCATCATACTTTGTATAAACTTCTGAAACCATATTAAGCGGAAGCTTAATAACATTACCTGCCTCACTTATTTTCTTAATATCTTGAGGTAATTCATCTTTTTCAATCACTTTTGACTCTGCAAGTATTTTGGCACTTGCCATAACTTCGATCTCATTAACAACAACTTTTTGTTCATTCTTTGGATTTTCACCGCAACCACTTACAATTATTGCAAGAGCAATTATCAATAACACTGCAATAACACTACTTCTTTTTTTCATTTCACCTACTCCTTTTAGATCAATATGCATATCACTTTTTATAAAGATATTATTTATCTTTTGTGCCTATTTAACTTTGCAATTTGCTTAAATTTTTCTTTTTTGTCCTTTAAGTACTGTTCAGAATCAGTATTATATAAAGATTCTTTTTGAAGTTTAATGTATTGTTCAAATCTGTCTCTACTAAGACTGCCATTCTCAATTGCTTCTTGTATTTTGCAACCAGGTTCATTTGTATGCGTGCAATCAGAAAATCTGCACATCTTGGCTAAGTTGCTAATGTCCTCAAAAGTTTTTTCAATTCCTTCTTCTGCATTCCACATACCAAGCTCACGCATTCCAGGAGTATCTATTATCATCGCTCCATTTGGAAGCATTATCAAGTTTCTAGAAGTTGTAGTGTGCCTTCCCTTAGAATCTTCATCTCTAATTTCAGATGTCTTCATTACTTCTTCACCATATAGAGTATTGACTAACGTGGACTTGCCGACACCAGAAGAACCTAAAAATACAATAGTCTTGCCCTTAGAAAAATATCTTTTAATGTCATCTAGTCCTTCTTTTGTAACGCAACTTATAGCATATATATCTACGCCTATAGCAACACTTTCAACCTCATCAATAAAGTCTTGAGCATTAGAAACCAAGTCGCTTTTTGTTAATATAATTACTGGAACTCCACCCGATTGCCACGCAAGGCTTAAATATCTTTCAATTCTATTGATATTGAAATTGCTATTTAACGACTGCATAATAAAAACATAATCGAAATTAGCTGCGACAAGTTGTTCATGCTGATTGTGAAGTTCTTTATTTTTATCACTTGAAGCAGCTGTTCTTGAAAATGAACTCCTTCTTTTAAGCGTTTCACATATCATGCTGTCTCCGCTATCGTTCCACTCTATTAATACAAAGTCACCAGTCGTCGGATATATGCTATCCTGGTTATCATAAAATTGCCCTCTTTTAATTTGTGCATAAGCTTTTCCATTATCGCAAGCTATTTCAAATCTGTCTTTATGTGTTGCAATTATTCTTGCAACAATTTTATTGCTATCTATTTCATCTTTAGTGTCTGCTTTATATCCATAGTCAAATATTGTCATTACTTATCTCCTATTTGATTAATCATTAGCAAATTGAGCAACACATCTTGCGCTAATAATAATTGCTTGCTCTCTTGTAGCGTTTCCTAACACGCCAAATTCATTGTTGCCAATTCCTTTAATTATTTCTCTATCAGACATAAAGTAAATTGCATCCATGCTCCAGTCATGCATTAATTTATGGTCTGCAAATTCTACTCTTGCAGTTGGATCATATTTCTTAGTATCGACGCCAGATTTTTCCAATGCTCTTGCCATCATAGTTGCCATTTGCTCTCTTGTAATTAATGCACTTGGTCCAAATGTTGTTGCTGAAGTTCCTGTTGTTATTCCAATTGCATATGCTTTTAATACTTCGATATTATTTGTATCAGTGAATGGATTTACTTCAACTGGTGGTGTATAGCTTTCAGAAATTGCTTGATAAGCAAGTACCGCTACTTCAGCAAATTCTTCTCTAGTAATGTTTTGTGTTAAATCTCCCTTTTTTAATCTTTCTGGGATTAAGTCTAACTTACTTGCTTTTTTTAATTCATCCAATGCCCAGTCTGATGACTTAAAGTTAACCTTTTCATTTAATACTAGTTCTTCAGAAGGGTCACTTACACGTTCAATTCCAGTAGCTGTTGCACCACTATAAAATGCCCTCGCCCTAACCTCTGAATCAACATGAAGTTCTGATAAATACTCTGTTTCAAAAATACCATTCCATGGATCCTTTTGATCATAATTTGGTGAAAGACTTAAACTAGTTTCTTCCCATTCTTCTTTTCCGTCTATATCGTATTGAAGTACAATACCGCCAATATATCCTGCCTGGTTATATCCAGCCTCATGATTTTCAAAATAATCAATTGCTCTTCTAACATTGTCTGGTGTTTTAACTGTTACTTCAAGCCAAACATTATTTCCTCCATCATTATGAATTTCCAAATTTGAAATAATAGGTGGAGTGGTTAAGTCTAAATTACTTGGTTCTTTAAACTGTGGAATAATTAGGTCAGCAAATGCAAACGAACTAATAGCATATATACAAACTAATAATAAAACTACTACTTTTTTACCCATGTCTTTAACGTCTCCTTTATCTTTCTCTATATTCATTATACTTCTAAACCACAAACTATCTCTTTTTATAAATAATTAGCTCTGGATTTGTGCCATTTGGACCATACTCACTTACAAGTATAAAGCTCATGTTGGAAGCTATTCCAAAACACCTATCTTCTTCTCCGTCACTAAATTCTGCTTTAACTTGAGTACCAAGATAGTTCTCATCATCATTCAATAATTTAGCTTTTTGTCCATTAGGTAGAGTATATTCTATATTTATAGTTCCACCATTTAGTGCAAACAGTTCTGTAATTTTTGGCATACCCAAAACATTTAGAGAATTAATCTCTTCTATTAATTGTTTTTTAAATTCTTCAAATTTTTCTTTTCCACCAGTTAGGATATACTTTGCAATAAAACATTGCTTTCCAAAAGGGCATCCATTAGTCTGCTCGCATCCCTTACAGTTATTCGCTATTCCGTATCTACATCCATTACATTCAGCTTCACAAATCGAACCCATATTTCCTCCTAAAACTACTCTATATTAACAATTTCATGTTTTCTTTTAAAAAATCTTCAATGTCATCTGCAAGCCTTGTTAGGTAGTCAATCTTGTATCCTAGCTCTTCGATTTCATCCATATTTCTAAGCATCTCTGCTTCAGTTTTTCTATCTTCCTTTGCTACATCTATTAATAAAATTTCCAACTCATTTCCACTAAATGCAAACATAAAATCAAATACTGTATCATTTATAAGATTAGCACATTTTTGCTTAAAGCTAGCTTCCTCTTTACTAACATAAGCACCATTTAGCTCGGGAATCCCTTCAATTTCAAAATCTAATTCTTTAGGTTCAATATCTATACTACATGGTACATCTGACTTCCATTTTTCATAATCTATAAAATATAATACTTCACCA
>JAEEYG010000098.1 GCA_016291695.1 Clostridia bacterium
GATTAGATGATAAAAAATAAAAGTGCCTGGAAGAGGTTGTCCGAAAACTAAGAATTTGTTAAAAATTTAATGTATGGAGTAATGTCCTTGCCCCCTTTCGTAAAGGGGGATTAAGGGGGATTTTAAAATAATTAGAATAATCTAAATATGGAGTCAAAACTTAGTTTTCGGACAGCCTCTGGAAGGCACTACTTAATATAAAAAATAGGATTATTCAAACGCTGATCAATAACGAAAAAAGTTTGCGTTTGCTTAGAGGATTTTGACTGGTTTATTTTTTTTTGTTAGAATAATAGAAAAGAATGACCCCCTGGCGCTCTGTTTGCTGGGTGTACGGTAAACGTAGGATCATTCTTTTTTTGTATAAATTTCTATTTACTTGCTACTAAAAAGGCTTTGGAAATATCCAAAGCCTTTTTAATTCTTATTGAGCAGGATTACCAGGCATATTCTTCAGAATCGGCAAGCCAGATGTACCGATTTCCCAAACGCTATCAAAGGATTCGCCATTTTCATAGCCATCTTTGAAGATTTCATTCTTCCAATCTGGGTTATCTAGCAAGTTTGCACCGTCATAATTATCCGAAGCAAATGTTTCAAGTAGTGGATTCGCTAAGCCTGGTTGTGAAGATGCACCTTTTTTAACTAATGTCATGTCTTTTTTGGCATAGCAATTTGTAACATCTATAAAGATTTTATTGTAATCTCCCTCTGAATAAGAATAATTATATACTAATCTTGATGCATTAGTATCGGTTGATATTTTAATAATATAAGCTACGCAATTTTTTAAAGGTGATGGGAAAGTTGGTTGTCCAACATTACCTCCAATATCTCCTATAAACCCCCCAACATAACTTTTACCAGATATATTTCCATTACAATATGAGTTTATATAATTGCTATCAGAAAACGGAATACTAATAAAACCACCAACGTATTCATTGCCTATTATGTCCACATTACAATAGGAGTTACAGAAGAAAAGACTGCCCTCTCCTTCAAATGGTCCTCCAGCAAAACCACCAACATTATTATTACCCGTTACTTTACCTACGGCAAAACAACAGTTAACCTTTGCGGGTAAATCTTTTTTACACTCACTACCAAAAGAACCAGAAAATCCACCAACAAAATCGTGACCAGATACATCACCAATAGAAAAAGAAAAACTTGTATCGTAATCAAATTTATCTTTTTTCCTAAATAAAATAGAACCACCTACAAGACCACCAACAAAGTCGTAACCATCTACATTCCCTTCAGAGTAGCTATTGTTTATTTGACCATATGAGCGACCAACTAATCCTCCAACATAATAGTTCCCTTTAATATTTCCCTTAGAATAACAGTTATTAAGCCTAAGCCAACCACTAGTGTATCCTATCAGTCCTCCAACATGGTCTTTTCCTTCAACAGGAATAGTTGCATAGCAGTTTGAAATAGTACCGTAGTTTCTACTTGCATGACCAAATAATGAACCACAAGCAGTAGTCTGATCGAAATCTATATTAGAATCTCCAGTGAAAATAGCTTTACCAGAACCATCTACATAACAACCAGTTATTTCAAAAGGTTCATTATTATATTCTGATTTATCATGCAGATAAGCGGCCATAGCACCACCCCAGCCACCTTTTATTCCATTCTCAGAAATACTTATACCTAAATTTTTAATATCTCCATATAATAAACCAAATAAGCCTATAGGCTCGTTTGGACGGTTAATATATAAATTAGTTATTTTATGATTATTGCCATCATATGTACCATGCCAACCAGAAAGTTGATTATTTAAATTATTAATTGGCAACCAACCTTTTCCATTATCATAAGAAGTTCCATAATTGCTTAAATCAATATCTTTCATCTGTTTAAAAAAGGCCCAATTTTCATATCTAACATTGTTTAAATCTTCGTCTGTATATACTAAATATGGGTCATTTTCGGTTCCACTACCTTCAAAACGTCTTGTTTTAAAACTGAAAGAGAAACTAGCTGGGCTTTTGTTAAAATTATTAATTAAGCCATCAATTGTACCTGTGATAACAGTGTTTTTAGGCCAATTTTTGTTATGAGTATATATTATACAATCATCACTCTTAGCGAATTTCCCACCTATTTTATCTGGATTTCCTGAAGTAAACGAAATTTTAGCTTTACTAAAATCTATATCTGCGCCAGACAAGTTTATTTTGATAGTCGAATTTAACATAATATTTTCAGCATTTAGATAAGGCTCAATCCAAGCGTTTTGCAAGGGATCAACTTCACCTGGCTTACTACCTTCTGGATACATATAAAAATTGCCCTTAGATTCAACGCCTTCAGCAAAAGAAATAGGCGTAGTTATACTTTCATAACCTTTTGCCGAATAAGTAACATCCCAACTTCCAGCAGGCATATTATAAACAGTATACACACCATCAGAACCAGATGTAGATCTTTGTCCCCAGACTTCCACAATAACTCCCTGTATTGGGTTACCAGTCATAGCATCAACAACGCAACCAGTTATGGAAGTATTAGACTTTTGCATTACAATTTGAGGAACAACTACAATTTTGGTATTCGCAACTTCTTGAATATCACTTCTCCATTTGTATTCAGTTTCTCCAACCTTTAAATTTGCAACAACCCTGTTTTTCCCAAAAGGTACACCTGTTATGGTATATTTGCCGTTTGAATCAGTAAGTGCAGTAATATCAGGATTACTTTCTAACCAAACTTTTGTTCCTTTATAATTTTGCGAAGCACGTAAATTATCTAAATCGGTATTCTCATTAATATTATGTCGAACAGAAGCTTCTGGCAAAGTAACCGTTCCTTGTAAAGTTCCTGTTTGAGTTGGTGCAGCGGGATTACCTCCTCCTCCTCCGCCGCCACCACAAGCGGTAAGAAGTAATGAAGAAATAATAGTAACAACAAGAAATATATTTCTAAAAATAGTTTTCATTAACTAACTCCTTTTTAAACTTTTTTGTTTTTATAATTTGTTTAGGCAATAATATTAAGATTTTTGTTGGACGTAAAATCTTCTTTTTCATATTCAAAACATTTGTTTTAATTACGGGGCGTGGTAACCGCAATTTGTTAATGTTGGAGCAGCATTTTCATTTAAAGTCCATATTGATGGATTTCTCCAATCAGTATCTTCAGAGAAACTGTTTTCTATTTCAGCTTTATTACCTGTAGATAATTTACGACATCTTGAACAAGTTCCTGAGTAATAATAACAACAAGGTCCTTCAGATAAAATAAAACAATCAACACTTCCTTTTGCAGGATCATAAGTTCCACCTGCTACTCCTAAGATTGAATTTCTAGCATAACAATTAATACAGAGGACACCTGTACCTCCTATTTGAGCTTTCCTACCCCAACGAGTTGAAAGATATTGATAATATGAAATCGAAGGCAAAGAATTACTATAACAGTTTTTAACAGTACTTCCAGAGGCAGCAATACCACCTAGATGATCTTCACCGTTAGTAAAACCTATTTCATGAGTAACTTCATAACTAATACTGCCGGAATTATAACATTCTTCAGCATTACCACTAGCTATAATTCCTCCAACTCTCGCGAATTGGTATCCTCTAAAACTTATATTACCTGTATTTTTGCAGTTTTTAACTGTTCCACTAGAAGATATACCCCCAACTGTTGAACCATATAAACTACCACTATTAGTACAATTTTTTATTTCTCCTGCGGTTGATTGGCCCACAATGCCGCCAACATTCGATATTCCTCTTACTGAACATTTGTTATAACAATTATAAATTAGAGCAGAACGACTATAAGCAACTATTCCTCCAACATTTGATTGGCCTATTACTTGTCCTCCTAATACCATATTTTTTATAACAGAATTATCACTTGTACTACTGAAGAAGCCGACACCACTTGCTTCAGGCAAATTAATTTTTAGATTTTTTATGATATAACCATTTCCGTTGAAAATACCATCAAATACACCTATAGGAGTCCAACCCGCTGTTGTTGTATTAGTTGGAGACTGGTAAACATTAGTTGATATATCAATATCATTCATCAAATCATAACACTTATCCAATCCTAGTCTGACAGCATCAAGCTGAGCTGCTGTATAAATTTTATATGGATTGCCTTCGGTTCCTTCTCCATTAAAAATATTTAATGGAACATAATAAGTTTTTTCTGCACTGTTATTATAATAAAAATATGGTTTTTCTATTGTTAAACTGCTTTTTGGAGTAACTTCTAATTTTGTATTATTTTCAGACCAAACATAAGTAAAGGTAGCTGCATTCATACTATTGTTTGTATCGTTGAATAATTTGTAGAAGATACTTTCGTAATAATCACTATCTACAGAAGAAGCAAAAGTA
>JAEEYG010000099.1 GCA_016291695.1 Clostridia bacterium
AGTTGTAGGAGGAACAGGAACAGCAAGCTCAAGCTATGGACATGCAATAGTAGGAACTGGCGCAAGCGGATATACATTCCCAGGCACATGGGCAGCAACAAGTGGAAGCCCAACAATCGCAAATACAACAGCAGCATCAACCACAGTTAAGCTTGTTGCAGCAAGTACAGTAACAGCAACAGGAACACAAAATAAAGCAACAATCACAATAAGGAAGAAAGACGTTGGCGGAAGCTTAGGAAACTGGTCTGCAAGCGGAATGAAGATAAGCTTAAGTACAAGTAACACATCAGATAATGCAGCATTTACATCAACAGTAACAAGCGGATCGACAGCAACATTCAACGGAACAATAAGTGGAACAACATATTATATCTGGGCAGGAAAACATGAAGATGCAAAGACAACAACAGTATACACAGGCTTAACAATAGATGGAGGATTAAATAAGACAGCAAATGTAGATTACTACCAGATAAAGAGAACACAAGGAACAGGAACAGCGTTAACATCTAAGTGGGATAGTTCAAGTGGAACAGCATTCACAGCAAACAAGTATGCATTAGGTGGAAACAAAGTAACAGTATATGCGTCAGCAACATTAAATGATGGATATAACGCATTGACGTTGACACATGGTTCAACAGCAATAACAACAACTGGTGGAACATACACAGTAGGTGATGCAGAAGAGTTGAAATCAGGAGCAACGGCAAATAAAGTAACAATTACATTAAATAAAGATGGCGCAGCATCAACAGCATTAGATGGATATTCAATAGCTATTAGAACAAGTTCAACTGCAACATCAAATGTATCAGGAGCAACCGGAACAACAACAGCAGCAAGCACAATAGAAATAAGCGGACCAATGAAAGCAGGAACAACTTATTACATCTTTGCAGGAAAAGATGCAAACCATAAGAGCGATTTAGTATATACAGGAGTTACATTTAAAGGAGCAACAGCAGCTACAGCAACTCTAAATTACTTCACATTAACAATGGCATTAGTAAATTCGACAGCAACGGTAAATGGAACAAGCATAGCAAATAATGGAACTGTAGTCGTAGTTGGTGGTAACACAACTGTAACTAACAACTATACACATGCAATAGTGGCAACACCTGCTTCTGGATATGGATTTAGTAAATGGACAGCAACAAGTGGTGGTCCAACAATAGCAAATACAGCCGCTGCTAGTACAACAGCTAAATTGAAGGCTGCAAGCACAATTACAGCCACTTCAGTTGAAAAGAACTACTACAACACCACAACAGGTGCTTACTTCGCAACGTTAAAAGATGCATTAGCTGCAGTTGCTAATAATCAGACAATTAGAGTTGAGAAGGCTAACCTTACAGATTCTGTAGCAGCATCATTAGCATCATCAAAGACAGGTGTTAAACTTGACCTATATGGAAAGACTCTTACTATGGGAGCTACAATTACTAATAATGGTGGCTTAGACATCTACTCATCTAGTGGAAGCGCAGTATTACAAGGTTCATTATCTACCGCAGTAGTAACCAATAAGGGTACATTATCAATTAATGGAACTGCTGAAACAAATGCAATTACAGTCAAGAATTCATCTACAAATAAAAATGCAAGAGCTCTTATCAATAATGCTTCATCAGCTATAATTACACTTAACGATAATGTAACTGTATCTAATGTTGGAACATACACTACTTCAACATCAGATGTTAGATACGTAATTACAAACTCAAATGGAACAATCTACATTGATGGAGCAACAATTTCAAGTACAACAGGAAGTGCATCTGCAACATACGATAGAGGTATAAATAACTATGGAGCAGGATGCAGAGTAATTATGAATTCTGGAACTATCGAAACAGCAGGAAGGGCAATTAATAACTCTGGTGCAACTGGAACAGGTGCTAGTGCCGCTGTTGTAATAACTGGAGAAACTACATCAGGTACAACTATTACAACAACTTCAGAAACTGCAATCAACAATGATACAGCTGGAGAGATTCAAGTTTATGAAGGAACAATTTCGACAACGTCTGCAGCAGCTATTACAAATAATTCAACTGGAACAATAACAGTTTCTGGAGGAGAAATAACCTCAACTAATAGCCATGGTGTATACAATGTATCAAGTGGAACAATTGATGTTTTAGGAGGTACAATTACAGCAGGAACATTAACTCAAACAGAAGTAACTCAGTCACTAGGATTATTAACACCAGATGATAAATATGGCGGCAATGAAGGAGTAGGAAATGTTGGATGGGGCTGGAGATATATTAAACACTATTATCCAGTAAAGAATACAAAGTCTTCAAGCATTAGTGTTCAAATCAAACTAAGAGGACCTGGTAACTATTCTACTGGAGCAGCATCTAAGATTCTTTCTATAACAGATACTATACCAGCAAATAGAGTAAGAATTTACTTGTTAGATACAATTACATCTCGTAATATTAACGAAGAATTCAGTGCTCTTGGTTATATGGACTTCACAATTAGTAATGGAACAATTAACTTAAGCGCAGCACCAGTTGAAAAAGGTGTAATTGCCCACGTTGCAGGTAAACAAGCAAGTGATCCAACAGATACAATTATATCTTGGGGCTGGTCAGATAATAATTATAGTAAGAGAACATCATTCAATGGAATCAAGCTATTGTCAAATAATGTTAATACTTTGATAGCTGGAGGACCAAAGACATACTTTGCACAAAGAAACAATGGTCAGGGATTGTATGATAATAATGCAATGCCAAAAACTCCATACGGTGTTACTCCAATTAGTACAAGCAGTTTTACAACTATATCAGAAACCTTAAATGATTCATTAGTGGATGTAAATGGTTTGTACGGTAATGATGATACTTATGTATTAAAGAGCCAGACTGGAACTCACGCTACGAGACCTTGGTACCGTGTAACAAGTGGTTATACAACTGCAGAACTTAATGCCGAGGATACTTATGGATTCCCTTGGGGCCAGATGGAAGTAATAGCACCAGTATTAACAGAAGCATATACACCTACAGCTTATGGTATTTATAGCCCAGCTAATAGTAGTATAGTTAATGTAAGTGGTGGTGAAATTGTTGGTGCACATGGTATATTCATGGGAGATGGCACAGGCACAAGCAACATTACTGGTGGTACAATCAGAGGTCTAAGTGGTATGGGTATTAGAAGCAACTATGCAACAGTTAACATTTCTGGAGCAGAAACATACATCGAAGGTACAACTTATGGTGTATCATTCAACAGAGGAACAGGATTAATTACAGGAGGTACAATTGCAGGAGTTGGAGATAGTAGTGTTGGTGTATATATTGGACTAAATGGTACATTAACAATAGGTACAAATGAAAGTGGAACACCTTCAGTAAGTACAGTAGAACCATCTATCACAGGTGTAACTAAAGGTCTACAATGTAACCAAGGTTCATTCAACTTCTATGATGGTGAAATCATCGGTGCTACAGGACAGTCTATAGTAGGAACACCAAGTGCAACACCAACAGATTACTCTGTAAAAGTAGTAGCTCTATCAGCAGTAAAAGACAGGTCATTCCTATCTAAGGCATGTACAACACATACTTGGGGTGATTGGACTAACTACAATGTATATACTCACCATAGAACATGTACTACTTGTGGCGACGAAGAGTTCCAAGAACATAGAAGCTTAACATACGAGCAAAATAATGCTTCAACTCACTATAAGAAGTGTGGAGTATGTTATGCAAGAAATAGTGAAAGCCATAACTGGGAAGTTGTAGATGAGCATAATGGAATTTACTTATTAAGATGTAGACAATGTCAATATAGAAAGAGTTCAAATTCTTGGCAAGGTTAAAACGGCATAACACTATATCAGGCAAAACCATCATAGTACTCTAGCAAAAAAAACTCTGCTAATGAGCAAAAAGCTCATTAGCAGAGTTTTAAATTATAAAGTTAAATTACATCATCCAATTGCCTGCAATATGTTTTCGGTTAAAAGACTAAGAACTAGTAATAATATAATAGAAAAATCAAATATATAATCACAGAATAAGTACTTGGCTGAGCCAGGACTTAAGATACCTTTTTGAGCTACAGGCAATCTGTTCCATTTACGTTCTTTAGATAGTTTTATCATAAATCTTATGCCGAGTATTATACCAATTAGAATTAAGAAAGACAGTGCTAGAGAAATGATATATTCAACTCCTAAATCCATATCAAGGCCGGGTATTTTAAATTTGACATCACTAAAAATAATAGCAAGGGAAGCAATCCCATTGTTAATAAAGTGGACAAGCATCGTGATTTTTATATCATTTGTGTAAATGTATATTGATCCAAATATAATTCCCATAATAAAAGCAAATACGCACTGTGATAAATTCATATGAAGTAAGCCAAATAGAATTGCAGAGAATATAACGGCAAACTTAGCTCCATAAGGTCTAAATAAGTCAACAAATGCCTTCCTAAATAACAATTCTTCTAATATAGCTGGTACAATTGCAAGGGCAAGTATTACTAAGAATTTACTTAAAGGATTGCCTATATTTGTAAGATCAAGTGTATTCAAGACATCATAATCAATTCCAAATAATGGATAAATAACTAAAGAAAGAACAATCTGCAATAAATATATTATGGCTACAGTAATCAATATCATTTGTGGTTTTGAAACGTATAGTAAAGCTTTTTTAATTGAATAGTCTTTCTTTTCGGTATATATCCTAATAAACAAATATGCCGGCAAAATAGATAGAAGCTGAGCCAATATTTGAGATATCATTTCTTTATCCGTAGAATTAAATGCAGAAAGTAGAGCATCCTTACTAATAGTTAATATTGCCGAAATAATAACCTGCATTCCTACATATATTATTATTGAAGTGCCGACTATAAACCCTAACCTTTTGACATCTTCCTTTTCGTATTTGGAATTTGGACTTGCTTTTTTTACTTCATTATTAGCCGAAGGTTTTGTGTTTTTATAGTCTAAAATTCCCTCTTTAAATAGCTTTGCACAGTACTTAAATGCAAGCGGAATCAAAATAACTAGTAGAATAATTGATATTAAAAATGCAATAATGTTGATCTGATTCATTATAATAAACGAAGGTATTAAAAAGCCGTGACAAAATAGGTAGTGTAGACAAAATGTGAAGAACAGGCGATATCTTTTGGTATGGGCTTAGAGTAGTGCAAAAGATAAATAACATACTTGCTATAAAGGTAGTAATAGATACTGAATTTCCTGCCTCGGTGCTAGATGAGGTCCTAGCGGCCATTGTGGCTTGTATAATAGATAGTAAAATTAGGTTTAATACATCATAAAATATCAATATTAATATGTAGAAAAGTATTTCACTAGATATTCCCGAAGAAGTTAGGGCAGCCTTAAGATTTATATCCGTTGTAGCCATCTTTGTAAGACTTAGAATACTAGTAGAAAATACATAGTAGCAGGCAATTAAAACTCCTTGTATAAACATGATAAAAGCATGACTTAGTACCTTTGAAAGCAAATAGTCCTTTTCTGATACAGCGGTTAATACATATTCTGAAGATTTTGACTGCTTTTCTTGAGAAACTTCAGATGAAATTCTACTAAATACCATTACATATAGAAAATATGAAGCGGCGGCTGAAAATAGTATTAGCATAGACTTTGTAGTAGCATTGTCGCTATCTACAGCAATCATTTTTCTATCTATCTTTAACTCTGACTGAAATAGAGTTATTTTTTCTTTTTCTACTCCATATTTTTCACTAAAAAGGTCATTTCTAATGTCATAAAGTGCAGACGTTATTTTATTCATTATTGGTGCGCTGATGCCTTCTTTAGAGATAATTTCCGTTTTAAATATCTGCTCATTATCGCCAGAAATATTAAATATAATATCGTTCTTTTTAATTGTTTCTGCTGTATAAGAATATGCTTTGTTTATGTTTATATTAAAGACTTCATCGGTCAAAAGTGATTCTGGCAATTTTGAAACAACCAAATCGGAAGAATCATTAAAATAAATATCGTATTTTTGATCTTCTTTTGGTGAAATCAATTTAGTAATGCTAGAAAAGTTTATTCCAATTAACATAGACACAAGAAGCAGCACATTTATAATTGCAAACCATTTATTTGTAAAATATTTCGAAACAGAAAACTTAAAAAGAGCTTTAAATTTTTGTTTATTCATCTGTTCCACCTACCTTGTCTAGGAAAATATCATTTAAGCTTTGTGGTTTTGTTCCGTCAGATAATGTATAGCTGTTGGCAATTTCGTTAAGATTGCCATATAGTAGACATTTTCCTTTGTTTATTATAAGAATATCGTCGCATAATGTTTCTACATGATTCATTATATGAGATGAAAAAATAATTGTTTTTCCTTGCTCTTTTAGCTTAAGAATTTGCTTTTCTAATAATTCAACGCTAAGGGGATCTAGACCAGAAAAAGGCTCATCTAGAATAATAAAATCAGGGTCATGTAGAATTGACACTATAAATTGGATTTTTTGCCTTGTCCCTTTAGATAGATTGTGAGCCTTTGTAAAAAGCTGCTCTTCTAGGTCAAATTCTTGCAAAAGTGCTTGCAGGCGCTCTCGGATGAGTTCTTTTGGCATTAGTTTTAAAGAGCCATAGTACTCGCATATGGCCTCTACGCTACTTTGAGGAAGCAAACTTCCTTCTTCTGGAAGATACCCAAAAGTGTCTAAAACCTGCTCATTTATTTTTGTACCATTAAATAGTACTTCGCCAGCAGTAGGCTCTACAAGGCCTAAAATTGACCTAAAAATGGTCGATTTTCCAGCACCGTTCCTTCCTACTATTCCTAATACTTTTCCCTCATTTATCTTGAAACTAACGTCATCTACGGCGGTTATATCGCCAAAATTCTTAGTTAAATTCTTTACTTCAAGCATATATTTGCACTCTCCATTCTTGCGATAATTATATACTATGGAAAAGCCTTAAAAAACAATTTCTGTAACAAAATTGTTAAATTTTTATTAAAGCAAAATTCATTTAAAGAGATTATGGTATAATTTTAAGGAAACTAATGATAATTTTGGGGGAGTGGACATGAAAGAAATAGTTAAAACGGTCATTGTTTTTGTTCTAGTTGTATTTGTTGCCATATTTGTCTTCACAACTAGAGGAAAAGATGAGATGAACTGGAAATTCGACATGAACGTTAGTGCTGAAGAAAGTTTTTCATATCCTATTGATAGACAAGACTCTTTCAATGGTGAATACAAAAGACTAACTGGAGATTATAGATTTTTATTGGTTGGAAAAAACCCAGATGCTAATACATATAGAGTGTATTTCATTAGAGTTGGCTCTGCTGTTTTAGGTTCAACTGTTAAAGATATTGTATTAAGATTAGATGACTTGGCTTTAGATAGCAATGGAACTGGAAAATTCAAAAATAGCGAAGGACAAACAATGAAGATTACATTTAGAAATAAGTCTATTACTGTTGACTCTGATATGAGCTTAGGAGATGCAAGTCTTCAGGGTACATATCAATGGCAAAAGAGCATCGACAAATTTAGCATGACAGAATTCCAAATATTTAAATAAAATAGTATCGGCGCACTAGTAGTGACGTGTCCGCAGTGGCGCACTAGAGTGCGCCATTTTACTTCGTAGCGGCGAGCAACATCCGTAAATATTCGTAGCGGCGCGACTCACGTGCGCCATATACAAAAGGGGGGGCATCAAAATGGCTGAAACAAGCAGGGAAGAACTAAATAAAAAAATGGAAGGAGTAAACCTTTCAAGTTTAGACCAAACAAGCGATACTACATACCAAGTCCTTCTAAACAAAGTTGATGAATTAAAAAAATTTATTAACGAAACAAAAGTAATGTCTTTAAGCAAAAGACAAATGGGTTGCTTATTAAGGTTTTTGGAATCTCTTGATAAATGTCTATTTGTTGATGCGTATTGGGAATTGTATGACTTTATTCATAATTACGGGAGTAAAGAGAGCCCAACTTTAAATCGAGGAGAATTTACTCTTTTTAGGGAACAAATAAGCAGAATAGCGACAAGAATAAAAGAAAAACAAGAATACCCAGGAGTACCTCTTAATGCTAAAATGAGTGACCTTGTTTCAAAGAATACAAGTTCGGGTAAAACTACAAGCCAAGACTGCTATGGCGAAGTCGAAAAAATAATGAATGAAATAACTTTGCCTATTTCAAATAAGTCAAAAGAAGAAGTAGAAAAAATAATTTTTGAAAATGTATCGGCTGTATTGAATGTCTTAAATAACTTAGGAGAATTTACTCTTCCTAAACGCGCAGGAGGTGGGGATGTAACTAAGCAAACAATCGTGTTTACCGAAAAACAATTAAAAGATATAGACTTTTGCTTATTTTATATCGATACTGGAAAAATTGCAGATGCATACACAAGACTAAAAGAAGTGGCAATTGATTTTAAAAATAGTGACCCAGAACTTGATAAGCTAGAGCTTTTAGAATATTTGTGCTTCAAGCTTGTACATAGGGTAAAGGAAATAGAAACACGTGATAAAAAACCTGCAGAGCAACCAAAGCAACAACCTATGCAATCTCAAAACTTGCAAAATGATAACGGCACAGCTAAACTAACTCAAGATGTTAATAATGAAGAAAACAAATCAAATGAAACAAAATCAGTAAAACAAGACAAAGATAATATAGATTCTGAAAATGCTAAAAAGGCTTTGGAGCGTTTGTCTAAAATAGGTCATAAAGACGGAGAAATACTAACTGTCGCACAAAAGGTTGAAACTGTATTTTTAAATAGAATAATCAATAAAAAAATCTCTTTTGATATAATTCTTGAAGACAGCCATTATGACAAGTTTATAGAACTTTTGACACGCAAAGATCCAAACCCTAATACAGTTAGCAAGATGTTGGATACAAGTTATCTATTGGTGGCTTGGAATAATAGATTGTGCTATGAGCCGTTTAGTGATGAGGAACTTAAAAAATTATTGGTGGATACAGGATACAAATCTGCTAGCGAAATAGGCTATAGTTTTTCTGACCAAGTGGTCACGGTAGAAGAAAGAGAAAAGACTTTAAAAATGTTTATATTCGGAAGTATTAGTTGCCTAGATGACAACTATATGTTAGAAATGCTTAATGAAGGCAAAGACGAATGCTTAGAAGCAATCAGAAAAGGAGATAATAAGCCATATATAAACAAGTTAAAACAATTGCTAGACTTTATGGAAAGCTATAAATGCAATTTTGAAATTCCACAATATTGTGTTCGAAACATAGATCCTGAAGATAGTCCATATGAGGACTTTGAGTATGCGGAAGGTTATTTTGAAAGCATAATGATGATGTTTGCCGAAAAAGATGGTTGTGAGAAATCATATTTAGAACTAATTACTCTTTTTGAAAGGTGTTTAACAATAGATCAATATGTAGCTGATTACATATGCATGTCTATAGGAAGTGTTCTAGGTTGTTTGGGAGAAAAAGTATATTAGAATTTGATGTTGTGGCGAGATTCAGTCACTTGAAAACAAAAAGCCTCTAGCTTAAAAGCTAGAGGCTTAAATTATGGAGCGGGAAACGGGGCTCAAACCCGCGACCTTCGCCTTGGCAAGGCGACGCTCTATCAACTGAGCTATTCCCGCATGACACGTTTATTATATTAAACCAGAGCCGGACTTTTGTCAACAGCATTTTGAGAAATTTGGGGACACGACAGTGAGGTGCCGATTTGGGGAGTTCCGGGGACACGACAGTGAGGTGCCGATTTGGGGAGTTCCGGGGACACGACAACCAGCTGCCAAAATTGGAAGCTGGTTGTCGTGTCCCCGGAACTCCCCAAATCGGCACCTCGCTGTCGTGTCCCCAAATCTCCTCAAATTTCTTCTTCCATTTCTGACAATATGATATAATAAAATAGAAATTAATCAAAAAATAGGAGGTAAAAATGAGAAAAATACTAGCCCTAATTGCAGTTATATGTGTACTTGTAGGAATTACTACATATTTATTAATTAAACAAAATAATATGGAAAAAACCATAGCAAAATTAGAACAGCAGGTACAAACTAATAATTCTCAACCAAGCGAAAAGCCAGATGAAGAAAAGCCAGAAATTGAGAATACACAGGAGCCAGAAGCTGCAACAGAATCACCTGCTCCAAAGGCTTCACCAGTTGAAAATAGCGAGTTGTCAGATTTCGACCTTAGCTTCTTAAAAATGGAGCAAGATGGCAAGAACCTAGTATATAGTCCGGTTTCAATCAAATTTGCTTTAAAGATGCTTGAAGAAGGTACTGAGGGTGAATCAAAGACGCAAATTTCAAACGTTATAGGAAAGTATAATCCTACTATTTATAAAAATAGCAAGAATTTGTCTTTAGCTAATGGCTTGTGGATTAGAGATAATTTCAAAGACGACATTAAACAGTCTTATATGGATAACTTAAGAGCAAAATACAGTGCTGATGTACATTTTGATAGCTTTAAAGATGCTAGCATGATAAATGGATGGATTAAAAATAGTACTCTTGGAATTATTCCTCAAATGCTTACGGATTCAGATGTTTCAGATCTTCAATTTGCACTTGTGAATGCACTAGCGATTGATATGGAGTGGATTGAAAAATTTACCCAAGATAGAGGTGTAGGAACATATGCGTCAACAAAATTTGAACACGAAGATGAGGATATAAATGTGTATGATGTGCCTTTTTTACAGAAAGCCTCTTTTAATAAAACGGGAAATGAGTACTCTGTAATGAAAATTAAAAAAGTTGTTAATAACTATGACATTATTAATGAAATCGGTGAAGAGGAAATTAAAAAAATAGTTACAGATGATTATAAAAAATGGCTAAAGCTAATTCCGGGAACAGCAAAAGGTGGAGGGGATATTCCTCTAGGAGCCGAAGAACCTGAAAACTACACTATCGAGATGGCTGAGAAAGATATGGCAGAATTTCTACCAACGTATATAGAAGAAATAAGTAAGAACTACCATAAAGAGGGAGATACTACCGACTTTGGTGCGTATTGGGATGATGATGTTAAGGTATTTCAAAAGAGCTTAAAAACATATGATGGGACAACACTTGAATATATTGGAATTATGCCTATTAAAAAAGATGTGGATGAGTATGTTAAGAATGTTAGTGCAAAAGAACTATTAGAAATCTTTTCAAAAATAAAATATAAAGCCGAAGACTATGAAGAAGGAGTCGTTACGAGGATTACTGGTACAATACCTAAATTTACGTTTGAGTACAATTTGAGTCTAAAAGAAGATTTGATTAAACAAGGAATTTCAGATGTATTTGAGGAGGGAAAAGCAAATCTAACTAATTTGACTGACACAGAAGGAATCTATATTGATGATGCAAAGCATAAAGCTAATATTGAATTCACCCAAGATGGCATAAAGGCTGCTGCAGCAACTTTTGTAGGTGGTGCTGGCGGTGGTTCCTCTTATGACTATTTGTTTGATGTTCCAATAAAAGAGGTGGACTTAACATTTGATAAGCCATATTTATTCTTTGTTAAAGATAAAAACAATGGTGACGTATGGTTTGTTGGTACAGTCTATGAGCCACTTTTGTGGGAGAACGATTCAACAGTCGGAAACAGTGCCTACGATTTTTAATGACTAAAGTTTCATAACGAGTTAAGGGCATCCTTAAAAAAGGATGTCCTTTAAAATTGATTAAAGTGCGGAAACTTTGCTCTTAAAATAGAAAAGTTACAAATACATTAAATATTCCATATTCGTTTGACATTAGAAAAATCTCTATGCTAATCTAAATTTGTATTATGAATGAATTTCTACAAAAGAAAATTACACAAGTAGTACAAAAGAAAGTAGAAAGATGGAGGTTTTAAGTAATATGGAAAAAGGAAAAGTAAAATGGTTTAACGCAGAGAAAGGTTTTGGCTTCATCGAAAGAGAAGGCGGCACAGATGTATTTGTACATTTTAGTGCAATTGCTATGGATGGATACAAAACATTACAAGAAGGCACAGAAGTTCAATTTGATATTGTTGAAGGTATGAAGGGAGCTCAAGCAGCTAATGTTACTCCTGTAACACCTGCTGAATAGATTGGATAATATGTTAAACAGTAGCCTCGATTATATCGAGGCTTTTATAATGTAGGTTTTAAGCTATTTGTAACAAAACAGAAACTTTAAAATAGCTTTAAAATATGGTATTCTAATATAGAGGTGAACTAAATGACAGGCTTTTTAATTGGAGCGATTATTATTGCCATCTTTGCTTATTTTTCTGTTAGAACATATAAAGAATTAGTAGAGCTTAGAGAACTTAGAAAATCAGCAGTATCTGAGTTAGATAAGGCTCTTATTAATAGATACAACGTTATGGAAAATATGATTATTTTTTCTAAAGATTATATTGAAGATCAAAATAGATTTGTCGTTAAGCTTCTTCAGGCAAGGCTTGTGCCTGTTGAGGAAAGAACTGCAATTGAGAAAGAATTAGTAGAGGAACTTGGAAAACTAATTTCTATGATTTCAGATATTTCTGAATTAACTAATGACAAAAAATATACAACGCTTAAGCTTCAACTTGCAAAGTCAGAAAAAATAATTTTTGAGGCTGATGAAGCATTTAATGATAGAACAGTTGACTATGATAGAGTGGTAAAGTGCTTCCCTAAAAGCATGGTTGCAAAGCTTGCAGGGTTCAAAGCATACCCAATATTTGAAGTTGAATATCTAACTAGATAATTTACAAATTAGTTACACATACAAAACATAAAATATACAAATATGGCATAGAATTATAACGGATGAGAAGGAGGTGCAGCGTGTGTTTAATGGTGATGCTACGGTATCTAAAAAATCATTCAAAACTAGAATACAAAACTTCTTTGCATACGTTGCAAGTCTATTTCATTTTGGCAGAAAAAGATTAAATGAAGCTTCTCAAGAAGAACTTGATGAGTTAAATGAAGTAAACGAAACGCTAGACGAACTATCTAAAGATGATGAGTTTGACACGTTAAGAAAAACGTATGACAATTATAAAATAGGGGTTAACCCAGCCGGTGGATTAATAGCGGTTGAGAAAAAGACGGGATATGTATCCGAGGAGCCTAAATTCGTTACTAGAGTTAGGTTTGTTTCGCTATGGAGAAAATCTGCATATGGCAATTTGGACAACAAAATGGAAGAAGAATGCGTTGAAGAGTGCTTTGGCGAGGAATCTAAGAAAATATACGAAGAAATCACAAATATAGCCCAAAAACAACTTATTAAGACAGGAAATATTGACACTTTAGAAATTTTGAATAAAATGAAAGATAGTCCATATAAGTGGGGTAGAGTTGTTTCGAGAAGACTTTTCAAGAACCAAGCATACTCAGAGACTGTTGATGACTTTTATAGAAGCATTACAAAAAGAGCCAAAAAGCAGACTGAGCCAGTAAAATCAATGATTGAAGTTCTCTATGGATGGGGAGAAGATGAGTAAGTATTAAAAAGAAGTTAAAAATTATTCCAAACAACGCAGTTAAGAGCTTGATGACGAGGAATGCTATAAGGAAAGAAAAAAGAAGGAAGTTATTAAATAAAGCTATTAATATAGCAATTGGATTCTTAATTCCAATTGCTTTATTTTTTGTGTCATTAATTATAGAGGGAAAGACTGTATCAAATGCGGCTTCCTTAATTTTTGGCAGGTTTGGTGTTTTAATGCTTAATCTTCTTATTATATATATGCTGTATTATTTATTTTTACTAATAACAAATAGAACAACACCAAGCATATTGCTTGCATCAATTTTTTATTTAATTATGCCGTTAATATCTAAGATTAAATATGACATTAGGGGCGAAGTGCTACTTACAAACGATTTTTCATTAGTAGATAGCGTAAGTGAACTACTTGGATTTACTGAAATTTCAGACTCGCTTGCGCATGGAATAGTTACAGCAGTATTTGCAATAACAGTTTTTTGCTTTATAGGATATTTAAGAAAAATTAAGACCGAAAGAAAACACTCAGCAATTGCTTTGGGGATATTTGCAGTAATACTTTTAATAGTAATTATTTCGAGCAAGTTTAACAGAAAGAATTTGGAGTTTTTTGGAATTGACATGTCTGAAAGGTACGCCCCAAATATTATCCACGAAAGATATGGTACATATGTTGGACTACACGTAAATAACATTTTTAATACGGTCGCGGAGCCAGCTAATTACAGTGAGAAAACTATTTTTGAAATCCTAGGTAAAGTGTCAGGAGATAGCAATAAAAAGCCTTCTGGAGAGGAAATTAAGCCAAACATTATAATGATTATGAGTGAATCGTTTTTCGATCCTTATTATATAGAAGGAATTAATTATTCTGAAGACCCAATTCCTTTTATTAGAAAGTGCTTAAGCCAAAACACATCAGGGAGATTTGTCTCTTCGACGTTTGCAGGGGGAACTTCAAATGTTGAGTTTGAAGCATTCACGGCTTGCCCACTTGAATTTTTGCCTTATGGAATATCTGCATATAGTGATTTGGAAAATAGCCTGGAAAATTGTGAAACAATTCAAAAAGCACTTAAACAAGATGGATACAAGACTATAGCAATTCACTCTTATGGAAAGAATTTTTATAATAGAGAAAAAGCTTATGAAAAACTTGGATTTGATGAATTCTACGACCACCTTATGATGAATAACGTACACTACTACGGAAAGTACATCTCTGACACTTGCGTTGTTGAAAATATAATTGATCAATTAGAACAAAGTTCTGGAGAACCATTATTTATATGGGCGCTTACGATGCAAAATCATACGCCATATAGCACATCTAACTATGATGAAGATGCACTTCAAATTGAACCTGTGCGGAGAAAAACTATCACCATCATCTAAAGAAAAGCTAAAGGCGTATGTAAATGGGCTTTCAGAAACTGACAGAAGCATGCAAAAACTTATAGAATATCTAAACAACTCGGAAAAGCCTACAATTGTAGCATTTTATGGAGATCATCTTCCTAGTCTTTACGAGGTTTATCTTGACTCTGGAATGATTTCAGATAGAGATACAACCAAGTGGAGTACTGAAGAAATGGCTAAGATGCACACGCTTCCATTCTTCATATATGACAATTATAAAAATGAAGAGGTTATTAATACTAATGAAATGGTTGGAGCGTTTTCAATTGGAAATTATCTTTTAAACTATGCTGGCGTTGAGAAAACACCATACTTTAATTTCATAGATAAATTAAAATATAAAGCACTTCGAGATAGACTTTTTATAGATGAAAATGGAAAAGCAAATTCATCAATTAGTGAAAAATATGAAGAAGAATCTAATGAACATAAAATGTTAATTTATGACATGATTTATGGTAACAATTACATAAGCAAATACGTAAAAAATGCAAGAAAAAATTAAAAAATAAAGACCAGAAAAAACTGGTCTTTTTAATTGACTTTTTTCTCCCATATCGATATTATTTAATATGTGAAATATAATTGTAACAATTTGATATATATTTTTTAATATTTGTAAAATTGTTAATTGTATATACAGATGATTTGAATGGAGGATGGTTATGGGAGAAGTAATTGTTATTACATCCGGAAAGGGAGGAGTTGGAAAAACAACTAGCGCTGCAAACCTCGGCACAGCACTTACAATGATGAACAAAAAAGTCGCACTAGTAGACACTGACATTGGTCTTAGAAATCTAGACGTTGTTATGGGTCTTGAAAATAGAATTGTTTACGACATAGTTGATGTCGTTGAAGAAAATTGTAAATTGAAACAAGCTCTCATTAAAGATAGAAGATATGAAGGGCTTTATCTTTTACCCGCTGCACAGACAAGAGATAAAAACGCTGTTAACGAAGACCAAATGAGAAAGATTTGCGAAGAGCTAAAGATTGAATTTGATTATGTAATAATTGATTGTCCTGCTGGAATTGAACAGGGCTTTAAAAACGCCATTGCCGGAGCTGACAGAGCTTTGGTTGTTACGACACCAGAAGTATCAGCGGTTAGAGACGCTGACAGAATCGTTGGTTTGCTTCAATCAAGTGATTTGCCAAAACCACAACTTATATTAAATAGAATTAGAACAAAGATGGTTAGAGAAGGTCAAATGATGGATGCTCAAGACATAGTTGATTTGCTTTCAATTAATTTAATCGGGGCTATTCCTGATGATGAAAATGTTATCATCCAAACCAATATGGGTGAACCATCTGTTACAAATCCAAGATCTTTATCTGGAAAAGCTTATATGGAAACAGCTAGAAGAATTTTGGGAGAGAACATCCCTGTTACTGTTCCTGGAAGAAAAGAAAGCTTTATTGATAAAATCAAGAAAATGTTTTCAGGTAAAAAAGAAAGAGCAAAAGTATAGACTGGTTTAGTTAATATAAGGAGGCAATTTAATGGAATTAAAAGAAGTTTTCGGACCGCTAATTAATTTCCTAAAAAATTTCCAAAGAAAAGATAAAGAGATTTCTATATCAAAGGATAAAGCGAAGGAAAGATTACAACTTGTTCTTATGCAAGATAGAGCATCCGTATCACCAGATTTCTTTGAGATGATGAAGAAAGAATTAATAGAGGTTATTAAAAAGTACATTGAAATAGATGAAGAACAACTAGAAGTTCAGCTTACAAGAGGATATGAAGACGGAAATGGAATTGGACCAGCACTTTTGGCCAATATCCCAATCAAGAATATAAAACCTGTTGCGAAAAAGACTGTTGAGAAAGAAGAAACAGTGCAAGAGGTTGTAGAAGAAACTGCGGAAGAAGTAGTTGAAGAAGAAAAAGATGAGAACATAGATACAATTGAAACTACGGAGGAAGCTACTACAGAATCTGAGGAAGAAACTGTTGAAGAAGACAAAGAAGATACAATCGATACAGTAACTGTAGAAGAAACAAACACAGAAAATCAGGATAAAAAAAAAGAAAAAACGGAGGAAAAGGAAAAAAGCGCAAACATTGATGAGGTCAATGAAGGCGCATACACTGTTCCTCAAGATATAGATAAAGAAGCCGAAGCTGAGGTAGAAAACCCTAGATTATCGCCTAATGTTAGAATAGAAAAAAGAGATTTTAAAACTAAATTAGACGAAGTTAAAACTGGTGTTTCAAAAAATATTTCCAAAGTGAAGGCTCAAGCCAAAGATGGCATCAAAAAGATTAAATCAAAAGTTAAGGCAAAAAACTAAAAAGATTTGGTGCCCCTAATTTCGGGCACCTTTTTCTTGTATTATAGTTTGTGGGGATTTATATGATAAAAAAACTATTATCCAAGATAGATTATGGAATTATTATTTCGGTTGTTGTCTTATTTGCGATTGGAATTGTTGGACTTTATAGTGCAAGCAGAGGTGCTGGTGGAGACGAAAGCGAGTTTTCTAAACAGCTGATTTGGTTTGGCGTTGGCTTAGTTTGCTTTGTATTAACAATGTCTTTTAGCTGTAGAAAAATTAAAGATGTCACAATAATTGCGTATGTAGTATTCATAGCATTATTAGTCGGTGTATTGTTTACAAATAGAAATAATGGTGCAACGAGCTGGTATAAGATTGGAATGTTTAGTTTCCAACCAGCAGAGTTTTTTAAAATAATTGCAATTTTGTTTTTAGCAAAATTAATTTCTGATTTCAGTGATAAAGATAGTTTAAACAAAATTACTAGCATTTTAATACTGCTTCTGGTTCTGGCAATTCCTGTTGGTCTTATAATAAAGCAACCCGACTATGGAACAGCGATTGTAATTGTTTTTGTTTTTTGCATGATGCTTTATGTAGCTGGAATTAATTACAAATATATAATTGCAGGTGCATTAATTGCAGTTATTTCGCTTCCAATTATTTACAATGTGTTTTTACCAGAGCATGCAAAAAGTAGAATTAATGTCTTTTTAAATCCTGAAGCGGATCCAAAAGGTGCTGGCTACAATATCATTCAGTCCAAACTTGCAGTTGGTTCTGGTATGGTTTCTGGTATGGGAGTAATGAATGGTAACCAGACGCAACTAGGAATGCTTCCTATGAAAACAACTGATTTTATTTACTCTGTTATTAGCGAAGAAATGGGATTTATCATTTCTTCATTAATAATTGTATTATATATTTTCATGTTATATAGAATTTTAAAAGCTTCAAACAATACTAAAGATATGTTTGGCAAGATGGTTTGTATTGGAGTATTTGCTATGTTATTAGCACACGTAGTAGAAAATATTGGAATGACGATTGGACTAATGCCAATAACGGGAATACCACTTCCGTTTATAAGTTATGGCGGTAGTTCAATGATTACAAATTTTATTGCAATTGGATTAGTAGAAAATATTTTGATATGGTCAAAGAATTACGGGTTATAGCATCAAACCCGTAGCGCCACTACGAAAATTAATCACCACAAGGGAGTAAAAATGTATATTCACAAATTAAAAATTGGAAACGTTGAAATTGAAAATAATATATTTCTTGCTCCTATGGCTGGAGTCACAGATTTGCCATACAGAATTCTATGCAAGGAGCAAGGCGCAGGGCTAGTTTATACCGAAATGGTAAGTTCTAAGGGAATGTACTATGACGATAAAAAGACAAAAAAGTTAATTGAAATTGACGAAAAAGAGCGCCCCGTTGCAGTACAAATATTTGGAAACGACCCAATAGTTATGGGGCAAACAGCTAAGGAATTATCTCAATATGCTGATATAATAGATATTAATATGGGATGTCCCGTACCTAAAGTTGTTAAGAACAATGAAGGTTCTAAGCTATTATTAGATTTAGAATTGATAGATAAAGTTACGAAAGAGGTGGTTAAAAATTCAACTGTTCCAGTTACAATTAAAATCCGAAAAGGCTGGGACAATGACCATGTAGTTGCAGTTGAGGTTGCAAAAATAGCCGAGAAGAATGGTGTTTCTGCAATAACTGTTCACGGAAGAACTAGAGACGAATTTTTCTCTGGAGAAGTTGATTTAGATATTATTAAAAAGGTTAAAGAGGCAGTTAGTATTCCAGTAATTGGCAACGGAAATATTGTTGATGGTAAATCTGCAAAAGAAATGTTTGAAAAAACAGACTGTGATGCCATCATGATAGGAAGGGCCTCATACGGTAATCCATGGGTCTTTAATAGCATTATAAAATACCTTGAGGATGGAACTGTACTTGAAAAACCAGGCAACTTGGAAATTAAAAAAACACTTTTGAGGCATCTTGAAATGCTTGCAAATCACATTGGAAAAAAGACCGCAGTACTTGAGATGCGTAAGCACATAGGCTGGTATATAAAAGGATTTCCTAATGCTAGTATAATACGTAATGAAGTAAACAAGATTGAAGATTATGATGAATTGGTAACAAAAATTGAAACAATTATAAAATAGGAGGATGAGTTCTATGGAAGTAAAGTTTTACAATCAACCTTTAGACAAGCAGTTATTTGAAATTCTATCAGAAAGACTAAAAGGAAATTTTGAACGTGTTGTACTATGCGCAGGATTTGTTAAAGATAGTGCCATAGACATGATTTTAGAAGACGTTAAGATTGCCAGAGAGAACGACACAAGCGTTGAATTAGTACTAGGCCTAGATAAAAAGAACACATCTAAAGATATGCTTTCTAAGCTATTAAACTTAGGCTGTAAAATTAGATATCACTTAAATACAGAAGATGCTAAGTTTGAAACAAGGATATTTTTCTTCGATAGTAAAAATGATACATCATATATTTATATGACTGGAGGAAAGTTCTCTGAAGGAGGACTTACAAATAATAATTCATTAATTGCAGAAATGTGTTATAGTGCCGAAGAAAAAAGGGATTTCAACATGGCAAGAGCAGCCTTTGAAAGTGGTATTTCAGATACAGATAGATTTATTACGCTAGATGATGAAAAGTTATCTGAACTTGCAAAGTCAGGCGATATAGTAGCTAGAATCACCGAAAGAAGAATTCCTACTATTAATGAAAGATATAATTCAGAAGGATCTACAGGTGTAGTTAGTGAATACAATGACGAAGCTGACACAGATAAATATAAAGAGCTTTTAAATAAAGATATTGATATAGATATTTCAAACGAGGACAATATTACAGTACAGCATGGTTTCGGAGATGAAGTAGAGCAAAGACTTAAAACTGAGCAGGAAGAGAAAGTCATCTCTAAAATCGTTTATGAACAAAATGTTGATTTTGATAATGCTAGCACTATTATTTTACCTTTAACAAAAGCCAATATAAAAGATGATGAGATTAGGATTCCTCCTGCAATTGTTACTAGCATGAATAGATTTTTTGAATATCCAGAAAGCTATCATGTTGAGTCTGATGAAGCAGGAAACTTAAATGAGATGGCCAGTATTACAATAGATTTTGTTGATAATGGAAATGGCGAAGAAAAAGATAACATACCATCAAAAATGATTATGACTTCTAAACACCTTGCCCTAAAATGTGAGTGCTTCAAAGAAGCTGATAGTTGTGATGGGGATATTATTAGAATTATAAAAGTAGAAGGCGAAAAGTATAAGTGCGAGATTATTAGAAAAGACACTAATGAGTTTAAAGTATGGAATGAATTTTGTAAAACAACCATTAAGGGAACAAGCAAGAAATTTGGAGTAATGTAGTATAGATTTACATTGCATTTAAAGTCCAAAAATACAGTTTGCGAGGAGTGAGGTTATTGGGGCTTTTTGCAAAAGATATTGGAATAGATCTGGGAACGGCAAACATTTTACTTGGAACTAAAGATGGCGAAATAGTAATAAAAGAACCATCTGTAGTTGCAATTGATATAAATAGTAAGAAAGTAATTGCAATTGGAACTGACGCAAAAGAAATGCTAGGGAGAACGCCAGAAAACTTAAGAGCCCTAAGGCCACTTAAGGACGGAGTTATAGCAGATTTTACAGCTACAAAAAAGATGCTGAAGTATTTTGTTGAAAAGGCTTGTCAAAAATATGTTTTTGCAAAGCCTAGAGTAGTCGTTGGAGTTCCACTTCGGAGTAACTGAGGTCGAAGAAAGTGCGGTTGAAGAGGCTGTTATAGAAGCTGGAGCTAGAGAAGTGTTTCTTATAGAAGAGCCTATGGCTGCAGCAATTGGCGCAGGCATAAATATTTCAGATGCTTATGGAAGCATGATTGTAGATATAGGTGGAGGAACTTCAGAGATTGCAGTTATTTCTTATGGAGGAATTGTTGCAGGAAATTCTATTAGAATTGCAGGAGATGAGCTAACAGAAGCTATAATTAATTATATTAAAAAAGAACAAAACATTTTGATAGGTGAAAAAACAGCAGAAGAAATTAAGATGACTATAGGAAGTGCATATCCATCCATGACAACGGAGGAAATGCTTATTAAAGGAAGAGATTTACAGACAGGACTTCCTAGACAAATCTTAATCAATTCTACACAAATAGAAGAAGCAATGAAAGAAGTTATGCTTCAAATAGTAGCTGCAATTAAGGCTACACTTGAAAAGACCCCAACAGAACTTGCAGCAGATATAATGGTAAATGGAATAACTATTTCAGGAGGTTCCGCATTAATTAAAAATATAGATAGGTTAATTGCTTTAGAAACAGGAATCCCTGTAAACATTGCACCAAATCCCCTTGAATGTGTAGTTAGAGGAGCATGCAAGGTTTTAGAAAATATAGACCAGTTAAAGCCATTATTAATTAATTCTAGAAGATAAAATTAATTTTGAAAGAAAGCCAATAAATGAGAAATGAAAAAAAGGTGCTTTATAAAGTACTTAAGGTTCTAATTTTAATAATTGTATTGATATGTATTTCTTTCACAAATGGTGCAAATCGAAAAGTGACTTTATTTGAAAACTTGATTGGAAGAATAATAGAAATTCCACAAAGAGCATATGTGTGGATTGATAAGACATTCATAAAAAATGAGGATGTAGGAACTATAGAAAGCCTAGAGCAAGAAAAAACGAAGCTCTCTGAAGAAATTGCATCATTAAAAAAAGAAAACATTGATTACCAACTTGTCAAATCCGAAAATGAAGACCTAAAAAAACAGCTTAATGTAAAGTCGCAATATGATGACAAAAATATGGTAGTTGCCAACATTATTTCGGTTGAGTCCAATAATTGGGACGAAATATATATTATAGATAAAGGATATAATGATGGAATAAAGCCTAGAGATACTGTTATTTCTAACGATGGTTTAGTTGGATACATATATTCTTGTACAGACAGTACGTCCAAAGTAGTAGCAATAATAGATGCAACATCAAACTTTTCCGTAAGAGCAACAAAAACTGGAGAAGAAATATCTGCAAAAGGTGATCTGAAATTAAAAGAAGTGGGATGCATTAGAATTTCTTCTATACCAAAAGGTGTTGTGTATAGTAGTGGAGATACAATAGAAACATCTGGCATAGGAGGCATCTATCCAAAAGGAATAATGGTAGGAACAGTTGAAAGTTTTATTAAACACGAAAACCCTTCAGAAAATGAAGCAATAGTTAAGGCTTTTGTTGATTTCAATAGACTTGAAATCGTTGCAATAATTGTTGAAGATAATAAATAGGTTGAATAAATAATGAGAAAAATAAGCATGATTATTTTGGTGTATTTATTAACAATCACCTTTATACTATTTCAAAAGAATATTTTAGAAGAAATACCACTATTTGGTGTAACTGCAAACATTGGAATTGTATTTGTTTGCATAATAGGAGCGGTTTCTGGTACCTTGGTTGGTGGTACAGTTGGATTTTTTTATGGGATTTTGATTGATGTATTTTGGGGAAGGACGCTAGGGCTGTATGCGCTAATATATATGCTACTTGGTTATACTTCAGGATTATTTCATAATAAAATTGCGATGGAAAATAAGCTATCATTTGCTATTATTGTTTCAGTAGGGACTGTAATAACAGAGCTTATATTAAGTTTAATGATGTCAATTTTTTATGATGTTAATGTGGACTTAGTATGGTTCATAAAACTTATATTATTAGAAATATTATACAATTTGATACTTGGCGTATTCCTGTATAATGTACTTCTTAAAGTTGGAGAGCAAATAAACAAAGCAAAAAAGAGTTATTATGTATTAAATTAGAAAGAGGAAAGTAAAATTAAAACAGATATTAGGTATAAGGTATTATTTGTTGTTTTAGTATTGATTGGAGTAATCTTTATAATTCGCCTATACGACTTGCAAATTGCTAATGGAAGCGATTACAGAAGGCAAGCGGAAAGAAGACTAATTCGTACAATAGACACATATGCTCCAAGAGGAGAGATATATGATAGGAATGGTAATTTGCTTGCGACGTCAGAAAGTTACTATTCTTTATATATATATAGGACAAAACGTACCACAGATGAATTAAACAATTTAATCTTAAAGATTACAGATATACTTGCAGAAAATGGGGACAGGCTGGACGATTCATTTCCGGTTGACATGGAAAGTATGACATATAAGGATGAAAAATTTGATGAAAATAATTTTTTAAAAGAACTTGGGCTTAATGAAGACTCTACACCAT
>JAEEYG010000100.1 GCA_016291695.1 Clostridia bacterium
AGTACGAGAATCAACGCAAAAACCTTTTTCATGTTCTCTCCTCCTATAGCATAGTCCAAGTAGTAAACAAGAGCATAAAAATATGTTAACGCCTCAAAATGGCGGGCGTTCCAACCAGAAAAAAATCGCAGTTGAGCCACAATATTCCTTACGCAGAAAGAATTATACCATGTCAGTATACATAATTCAACAGGAATATGCACTATTTAGTATTTTTGTATGCTTTTTGACACTCTTTAATTATCTTAAGTGCTTCTGCTTTTCCATGATAGTCTTCGACTTTTACTTTCATTCCCTCTAATTTTTTGTAGTTTTCAAAGAAATTCTTAATTTCTTTTAACGTAAAATCTGCAACATCTCCAAGCTTATTAACTCCATCATATCTTGGATCGCAGTCTGTTACAGCTATTACCTTATAGTCTAAAAGACCTTTATCTATCATAGTTAAATATCCTATTACTCTAGCTGGAACCATGCAACCTGGATATGAAGATTCTGTTGATAAAACTAAAATATCAAGCGCATCCCCATCTGGAGATAATGTGTTTTCTATAAAACCATACTCTGCTGGATATCCCATAGCAGAATACAAAACTCTATCTAGTCTCATTCTTCCAGTTGCCTTATCAATTTCATATTTGTTTCTTGACCTATAAGGTATTTCAATTATTGCATTTACTACATCATCTTTTTTTTGATTCATAATTATTCTCCTTCTGGTTTTAAAATTATAAACGTCCCTCAAGTACACTATAAGATAAAACATCATGTTTCATATAAGCATATCGCATACTATTTATTCTTTGTTTTTAAATATCTATCCTCTTCCGAATAAATACAGCCACAATACTTTTGCATATAAAGTCCTGCATCTCTTGCCATTTGTTGACCTTCGCGAAATCCTACTCTAAAGTCAAAATATACAAATTCTATATCATACTCTTTTGATAGCTCTTCACAGACTTTTATTATTTCATCATGTTTTTGATAAATGCTTACTAAAAGTGTAGTGGTAAAACAATCATAACCATGTTCCTTGGCATATTTCACACTTGTTTCTAGTCTTTTTCTATAACAATATGAACACCTGCCATCAATATCATCTACTACTGACTTTGTAAATTCTCTTATTCCATAATAATCTTCAATAACAAGAGGAACTCCAACCATAGAAGTATATTTTTTAAGGCTTTCTAGTCTCTCTTTATATTCTGTATATGGGTGTATGTTTAAATTATACCAATAACTAGTTATGTCTTCATATCCTTCTTCGCGAAGCCTTTTAATAACATATGTCGAACATGGTCCACAGCAAGTATGCATTAAAATCTTTTTCATGTTAATTTCTATCCACCTTTTCAATAATTACTCAAATATATTATGTCATTATGCTAGTTGCTTTTCAAGCCGTAAAAAAGTATAAAAAAATCCGGCAAGCAATTTGCTTGCCGGTAAGCTCCCGCTCGATGGCGATCCACCCTCTCGCGGGAAAGAGCAGGGTTAACGGCGTGGCTCCGCCGTTAGATTGTTCACACTTTCGACTTTGGATGTCACTCCATTGTCTTGTTACCCTCCAAAAAGGATAAACGATGCCGTGTCACACCGCGTGTCGATGGTGTACGCTCCTTTCATCGGTAGCAATACAACCGCGGGAAATCGACACCTTCATAACCAACCCTGCTGTCTTAGGACGCCCTCACAAGAGATATAGTGAGGACGCCGCCTCACCTTAATACCTCTGCTTGACATATACACACCGGCGCGCCGCCAGTACATATACCGCTTTTCAGTGAGAACAAAATGTCCTTCGACGCCCCATATGTTAACATAAATTAGGAGGCTTGTCAAGAATTTTTTAGGAAATAAAAAAAATGCCCGAAACGGGCATTAAAATAAGGTTTCTTGAGATTCATCTGCTGATTTATTGTTATTTTCTTTAAAACTTACTCCTAAATGCTGAAAAGCTGAAGGAGTAGCCATACGTCCTCTTGGAGTACGGTTTATATAGCCAATTTGCATCAAATATGGCTCTATAACGTCTTCTACGGTATCTGTGTCCTCTCCAACTATTGAAGCAATTGTATCTAGCCCAACTGGACCACCCGCAAAGTTTTTGATTATTGCTTCTAAGTACTTTCTGTCATTGTTATCTAGGCCAATTTCATCAACTTCTAGACTAGTTAATGCCAAATCCGCAACTTCGTCTGTGATAACTCCATCATTTTTTACTTGTGCAAAATCTCTTACTCTTTTTAGAAGTCTATTTGCAATTCTCGGAGTTCCACGACTTCTAGATGCTATCTCCTCTGCACCTTTATCGGTAATCTCAATATTTAGAATTCCTGCCGACCTTTTAACAATAGCCTTAAGTTGCTCTGTAGTGTACATTTCAAGTCGATTTATAATACCAAATCTATCTCTTAATGGAGATGATAAACTTCCCGCTTTTGTAGTAGCACCAATTAGGGTAAACTTTGGAAGATCTAATCTTATCGACCTTGCACTAGGACCTTTACCAATAATAATATCAAGCGAAAAGTCTTCCATAGCTGGATAGAGAATTTCTTCAACGCTTCTATTTAGTCTATGTATTTCATCAATAAATAGAACATCACCTGGATTTAAGTTAGTTAAAAGTGCTGCTAAATCGCCTTGCTTTTCAATTGCAGGTCCTGATGTAATTCTGATGTTTGCTCCCATCTCGTTTGCAATTATTGCTGACAAAGTTGTTTTTCCAAGTCCTGGAGGTCCATATAGTAATGTATGGTCAAGAGGCTCTTCTCTTTTTTTGGCAGCTTCAATATATATTTTTAAGTTTTCTTTTATTTTGTCTTGGCCAACGTAATCATCAAGCTTTTTAGGTCTTAAACTATTTTCGATGTCTTCATCTCCGTTGGAAAAGCCAGGGCAAATAATTCTCTCTTCTTCCTCATCCATACTTTTGTACCTCTCAATAACTAATTATTATTGTTATTATTATTTGATTTTTTCATAACTAATTTATATTCGGAAACTATATATGCTATTAAAGCTATAACAACAAACACTGCAGATAGTGCCTGTGAAATCCTTATATCGGTGTTCCAAATATAAAGTGAATCTGTTCTTAATCCCTCAATGAAGAATCTTGCAATTCCATACAAGATAAAATACAAGTATGTAATCTGTCCATTAAATTCTCTCTTTTTATATAATGCCGTTAGGATAAAGAATATAAGTAACGTGCAGATTGATTCATAAAGAAATGTTGGATGAACATACTTGTACTCACCTAACGTTTCATTATATAAACCCATCTTCAAAAATGAATTTGTTTCTGTACCATAAGCTTCTCTGTTTACGAAGTTTCCCCATCTTCCTATGGACTGACAAAGTGCTAAATACGGAATGCAAAAATCTGCAACTTCTAAAATTCTAACTTTTTTAGCTTTGCAATAAATGGCTCCTGATACATATCCACCAATTATTCCACCATAGATGGCAAGTCCGCCGTTCCAGATTTTAAAAATATCTGAAAGATGACTTCCATAATAGTCCCAATGAAATGCACAGAAGAAAAGCCTTGCACATACTATTCCACATGGTAACATGATAAGAACTAAATCTACTATAAAGTCCCACGTGACCTTATTAGAAAATCTATCTATCTGAGAACTATTTTTAATTCTAAAGTAAGCTAGAACAAGTGCTAGTACAATTCCACACATTATTATAATCCCATACCAATAAATAGGTTTATCGCCTATGTGGAAGGCAACCCTATCTATGTTAAACTCTAATCCAAGATTTGGAAATAATACTGGTTTCATAATTTCTCCTTAGTGTAAATTAATATTGAATTCCCCATAAAACTAATTTTGAAGCTTCTTTTCCACAAACTATGCACTTATCATCAATTTTTTCGCCATTTAATATGCATCTTGATTTCGTTCCACGAATTTCTTTCATTCTAAGCTCGCAAGCCTCGTCGCCACACCACATAGCTTTTATAAAGCCTGGGTGATTATTAATGATGTCTTCTACTTCAGAAAGATTGTGACACTCATAAGTCATTTTGTTCTTTCTCTCAAGTGCTTTATTAAACATGTCTTTTTGCATTGTTTCCATTAAGTTATTTGTATAAGCAACAATGTCTTCATCAATAGATACTTGGAATTTCTCCTTTGTATCACGTCTTGCAACTGTGATTTGACCATTCTCTAAATCTCTTGGTCCAACCTCAATTCTAACAGGTATACCATTTACTTCTGCCTCGGCAAACTTAAATCCTGCAGACTTGTCAGTGTTATCTATGTAGCAATCTATTCCAGCCTCATTTAGTTTATTATATATTTCCTCTATTTTTGCTTTAACTTTTTCATCATCTTTAATTGGAATAATAGCAACCTTAGTTGGAGCAATTTTTGGTGGAAGTACTAATCCATCATCATCACTATGTACCATAATAAGCGCACCAATCATTCTAGTAGTTGTACCCCAAGATGTTTGATAAGCATATTCTAATTCATTGTTTTTATTTAAAAATTGAATGTTGTATGCCTTTGAAAACTTTTGTCCAAAGTAGTGGCTCGTTGAAGATTGAAGTGCAACGCCATTGTACATTAGAGCTTCTACCGTAAGAGTATACTCTGCTCCAGCAAACTTTTCTTTTTCAGTTTTTCTTCCAGTCATGACTGGAATTGCTAAATAGTTTTCAAAGAAATCTTTGTATACATTTAACATTTGAAGTGTTTCTGCTTCCGCTTCTTCAGCCGTAGCATGAACTGTATGGCCTTCTTGCCATAGGAACTCTCTACTTCTTAAAAATGGTCTTGTTTCTTTTTCCCATCTAACAACATTTGCCCATTGATTATACTTTACTGGCAAATCTCTATAAGATTTAACTTTTTGCGAATAATAATCACTAAATAATGTTTCACTAGTAGGTCTTACACAAAGTCTTTCTTCAAGTTCTTTTGCGCCACCATGTGTAACCCATGCAACCTCTGGAGCAAATCCATTAATAAGTTCGCCCTCTTTTCTCATCAAAGATTCTGGTATAAAAAGTGGTAAATATACATTTTTATGTCCTGTTTTTCTAAACATATCATCTAATATTTTTTGCATCTTTTCCCAAATAGCATATCCATTTGGTTCAAAGATGGTACACCCTTTTACAGATGAATAATCGCAAAGATGTGCTGCCATTACAACGTCTGTATACCATTTAGCAAAGTCCACATCTCTACTTGTAATTGCTTTATTAGCCATAATAATCATTCCTTTTGTTATAAAGTTTTATAAATTTTACTCTCAAAATCGCTATTTTGCAAGTTTTTTCAGTCATTTGGAAGCACCGTAGAAACCGCCATATTGTTTGTGTCAAAGTGTTCCTTCAAGACTTGCAAAACATAGTCTTTTTCTATCGTTTTATATGCTTCAATAAAGTCAAATGAATTAACTCCCTTGAAGTAGTCTGATGTAAACGCTCTTGCGGTGTTAATAGAATCATTAAACGTCCTTACATAGCCACCATATAGTGTTTTCTTAGTTCTTTCAAAGATGGCATCTGATATGCCTTCTGCCTTTAGTTTTTCTATTTCATCAGTTATTCTTTTTACAACTTTATCAACATTTTCGCTTTCAAAACTAAATGCCGAAAAAGCATAGTCTTCTTCAAAAGTGAATTCTCCGCCAATTGATTTTGTAATAGTTCCGTCTTTATAAAGTTCTTCAAACACATTAGAGCTATCACCTGCAATGATTGCAAGAAGAATCTCTATAGCAACGTCTCTTTTAACTAAATCATAATTGTCTTCACTATATCCTGCTTTTCTAAGTCTTTGAGCTTTAGTATCTTTGAATCCTATCGCCGTCATTGGAATACTAACATCCATCTTCTTTTCGATTTTTTTGTTAAATACTCCTGGTGTAATTTCCCCATAGTATCTTTCAATTGCAGGCTTTTCTTTTTGGCTCTTTACTGAAATTTTAATCTTTTCTAATACCCTCTCGGGATCAACATCACCAGAAACACAAATAACCATGTTAGAAGGATCATAGAACGTGTTGTAGCACCTATATAGTATTTCTGGAGTTATTTCACCAATTGATTCTACTGTTCCAGCTATGTCCTTTGTAACTGCATGTTTATCGCCATACAAAGCATATAGCAAATCAAAATAAACCTGCCAATCAGGGTCGTCATCATACATTTTTATTTCTTGCGCAATTATCCCTTTTTCTTTAGTAACATTTTCATCTGTTAAATATGGGTTTTGCACAAAAGATAATAATATATCAAAAGCCTCATCAAACCTTGAATTGCAGCTAAACAAGTATGCTGTATGATTAAATGAAGTATATGCATTTGCATTAGCACCTACTTTTGATAATTTGTCCAATGCATTAATTCCATCTTCTTCCTCAAAGAGTTTGTGCTCCAAAAAGTGAGCTACACCATCGGGAACAGTTGTAATTGTCTCTTCTCCGGGGGCTTTGAACTTGTAATTCAATGACCCAAAATGTGTGGCAAATGTTGCATAATAGTTCACTGCTCCCTTTTTGGGTAATATAATTACATCTAGTCCATTTTCTAAATGTTCATAGTATAGCTTTTCATTTAGTTTTTCTTGTACCATATTATTTGTTCCTTTCACAATATGAAAAGTCTTTAATTCAAGTGATTTAAGGTCACTTTACTATGCCGTTAAAAAATATGTGATTTTATGTTCTAATCTATTTGCTACGTTTAGTATATCTTCTAGCTTTATAGCATTAATATTCTCTATTGCTTTTTCAATATCCTCATTTGACGATAATAGCTTTTGACCTATGCACCAGCCTATCATCGCTGATTGAGAATCTTTAAAAGAATTAAGCTTTGTAGTTAAATTTACTTTCGCATCACTTAATTCTGTTGCTGAAATATTGCCGACCTTCATGTCATCTATTTCTTTTAATATAGATTCTTTTGCTATATCAAAATTTTCATTTTCTATTCCTGCATAAACAAACATTGCACCTTTATGCTTTAAGTACTGTGAATGAATTGTATATGCTAGGCTCTTCTTTTCTCTAACATTGTTGAATAGTTTAGCGCTTGCACTTCCTCCAAGAATAGTGTTGTATACAATCATTGAATAAAAATCTTTTTCTAAGTCTTGCGAATCTAACAAGTAGCCTAATACTATCTTTCCTTGAGTAACATTTTGAGATTCTTTTACTTCCCTATATTCACCAAGTTTATCTGAACATAGTTTGTCATTCTTAGCTTCTTTGCATTCTCTATCTATAGTCGCAAAATCTTCTTTGAGAATACCAGCTACTTCATCTATATTTGCATTACCAGATAAATAGATTTGTATTTGAGCTTCTTTAAGCATTTCTTTGTAGTATTTATATAATTCTTCTGGAGTGATGCTTGTTAAGTCTTCTACATATCCAAATTTATATAATCCATAAGGTTTGTCTTGGTACATTTCTTCTACTGCGCGTGATGATGAATACTCCGCTTTGTCATTTATTCTAGATTCGATTATTTCTTTTAATGTTCCTTTTTCTTTTTCTACGTATTCTGCTTTAAATGCGCCATCTTCCAATAACGGATGTAAAATAATATTATCTAGCAGTTTAACCATTTCCTTTATGATGTCGCTATCATCTAGTGTGTATTCATTTGAAATTCCGTCCATAACAAACTGTATTAGTGCCTTATCGCCAATTTTATCAGTCGTTGCATCAAAAGACGCACCATACATTTCTTCTAATTTGACAGAAATCTCTTTCATGCTAGGATATTTTTCTGAACCTCGTCTTAAAACTAATGGAACAAGAGCATTTTTCGTGATAGTCTCTCTGTCTAGTTTTGTTATTATATTTACAACAATATAATTAGTTTTAAACCTATTTGTATCTATGAAATGAAGAACAATCCCATCATTTATAGTTATTTCTTTCATACTATAGATTCCTTTCTATTAGTCCTCTTTTTTTAATATTTCTGCGATTTTTTTCGCAGGGGTTCCAGGGAAAGCCAAAATCATTGACTTGTCCGGAATTTCTTTATTTTTTCTAACTGTAGCTTTTAAACCAATGTTGCAGTTATTTCCAATAGTTGCTCCTGGCATAATGTATGTTTCAGCACCTATTAACGTGTTGGAACCTATTTTAATGTTGCCAAGAATTAACTTGTCACCTTCAAAAATATGACACGAAATGCTCGCATCTCCACCGATAACTACGTTATCTCCAAGTTCAAGAAGATATGCATCACTTAGTTTAGGTGAATTAATGAATACATTTTTGCCAATTTTTGCACCTAGAATTTTGTAAAATAATCTGTTCCAAACAGTTCCTGATACGTAAGGCAATACCATGTTTAATAAAATTACATGAAGTCCAGAGTATACTATCCATCTTGCAAATAATGGAGAGCTTGTAGAATATCTACCAGGTTTGAAACCGATTGTAAGTATTCTCTCAAATATTGCAAAAACGATTAGTGCAACTATGAAAAACATATAAACAGATGCTCCAATGCACAAAGCTAGTAAAAATACATTTAGAAGACTAGTAGGAGGCACTATTTTATACATTGTGTAAATAAAAAAAGCAGATGGTGTAAGCGATATACCAATTACAGCACCATAAAACGCATAAACTAAAATAGACATTATGGCATTGCATATTGGATCTGCCATTAAAGCTGACAACAATTTTTTCATTTGTATCTCTCCCTTTTTTGCAAAATATCGTAGTGGCGACCATTGGTCGCCATGGACAGCACTGCTGTCCGCTACAAACATTATACCAACCTCGTTATGACGAACATCGCTCGCCATGGACAGCACTGCTGTCCGCTACACAATATATATAATATCAAAAAAAGCCCTAAATTTAAAGCGGAAAATCGGGTTTGTGACTTTTATGTGAATTTTAGCACTCTCATATTGACAGTGCTAATTTTAGAGATATAATGTAGTTGTAAGTTAAATAAAAAGCGTTGAGTTGCAAGCACTCTACCGCTTAACTTACTTATTATTTACCAACTACTACTTAGTATTGTTCCGCATATGGTGTTAATGCTGAAGGTACTAAATAGCCAAATAAATAACTTATAGAAAGGATGATTTATATGTTTATGATACCTAGAAGAAACCACGACTTAGATTTGTTGGATGATGTTTTTGATGATCCATTTTGGGGGAGCCATCATTCTTTCCCAAGACTTGAAGAAACACATTTGATGAAGACAGATATTAAAGAGCTAAAAGACAAATTTGAAATTACTATGGATTTGCCTGGCTATGAGAAAGAAAACATTGAAATGTCTATTGAAGATGGCTACTTAACAGTTCATGCTAAAACAGAGAACGAAAAAGAAAACAAAGACGATGGCAAATTTGTTAGAAAAGAAAGATTTTATGGTGAGTGCTCAAGAAGCTTCTATGTAGGCGAAGATGTTACAGAAAGTGATATTAAGGCATCATTTAAGAACGGAACATTAAAAATTGACGTTCCTAAAAAAGAAGAAAAGAAAGCTCTTCCAGAAAAGAAATATATTACAATTGAATAATCCCCTAAAAAAAGGTGGTCAAGAAATTGACCACCTTTTTTATTAAAACATCTTAAATATAGCAGCTAAAGCAATTGCTGAAAATGGGGCAATAGCAACAAATAATGACTTTGTTACGAAATTAATTAGAAAAATAAGTGCTCTATCTTTCCAGCTCATATCTATCCATGAGGCTGTGACAAATGCTATAAGAGCAAAAACGGCAAAAATAACAATCCATTCTAAAAACCGTTGTGGAAGGCTTTGCTTTCCACTTGGCGACCTGTAATCGCCCCTACTTTTCATATATCAGATTACGATGTATAATATACGCATATTATACCATTGGAGTTTTGAATATGACAATAAAACTATTAGGAAAGATTATTATATCAATTATACTAATAATTAGTGCAATTCAATTATTGATTATCTTTGTTGACGAAAACAAGAAAGTAAACTATATGTCAAATGCACCTTTTGGGAATATAGGTGGCTCAGAGATTGAATTAAATAAAAAGATTGCTCAGGAAATTCCAACTGTTTATTCTGCGATTGCTGCATATCCTTTTTCATCTAGCATAGTTGAAGCAACAATTGATAGTAAATACTACAAAGATGAGCTAAAACATGTTTCGACTCAAGAAGCATATCAAAGCATAGTAGATAACATTGCTGACATAGCCATTGCATCAGAAACGTCAAAAGAACAGCAGAGAATAATCAACAACATAGACGATATTGAAATGATACCGATAGCAAAAGATGCGTTGGTTTTCTTCATAAATAAAAGCAATAATACCGACTCTTTTACAGTCCAAGAACTTAAAAATATTTATAATGGAAACAACCTAGATTATTCACCTTATAGCTTACAAACAGGCGTTGGTGGAAGTGAAGAATGCTTCTCGAGAATAGTTGATAACAATGCGTTCTCAAATATTCCTGAACAAGTTGCTTATGATATGAAAAACATAATAGATAGAGTTGCAAACAATGCTTCCGGAATCGGATATGCATTTAATCAGTTTTATTCAAAAATGTATAAAAGACTTAACACTAAGAAGTTAAAAATAGATAGTGTTTCTGCAGATTATGAAAATATTATTTCCGAAAAATATCCTTTGCTTTTTAATATTTATTTTATTTATAGGAAGTCAAACAACAATCCAAATATAAAGATAATGCTTGATTTTCTTAAGTCAGAGCAGGGAAAAGAATTAATAGAAGCAAATGGATTAGCAACTATTGGCTCATAAAAGCCTGGCGGTAGACTAACCTACCATCAGGCTTTTTGTGATTTTCAAATATTATTGTTTTAATAAATAGACACATGCACAATGTTAGATATAATACTCCCCATTATAACTGCTAAAACATTAATTATAAATGCTAGTAAAAAACTGTTTGTTTTTTTGTATGCTAATTTACATTTATAAATGAATCCCTCGATTATAATGCTCGCAACAATTCCTAATAAACCCAAAAGAGCAAGCGTTATTACTGAATTTATTAAATCAAAAGAATATAGTATTCCGACTATTGCTAGTAAACACATCTTGATTGCCAGATTTGAAAATATAACTATGCAACGATCGTATTTACTCATTTTGAAAAAAAGAGTTACAAGAAATACTCCCAAAGCAAAGAGAAAAGCAACTCCTGCTATTCTTGTTCCTGTTGTGATACCTTCACTAAACGCATATTCATGAACAACATCGTAATAATTATCTACAATCGCCATAGCTATTTTTCCCCCTCTCCTTTTGTATTATCGCTTTTTGTATTTTTCTTAGAGGCAATAACTATAGCAACTACAGAAATAGCAACTATAATTAAAACTGCTATAACTAACCCAACATAATAACTCGGTAGATAAACGTGTTTCTCAATTACCATATCAGCAAAGCAAATACCAAACAAACTAAGCAACGTACCTAATATTAAAAATAGATAAGATACTCTCGATAATAATTTTTTCATATTCTCCTCCCTACGGATAGTTTTTTATTATACCAACTATGCTAATAGTCCATTCATATCTTTAATTATTTGCTCTTTATTCATGTTTTTACCGATGAATACAAGCTTTACCATTCTGTCTCCAACTTCTTCATCCCATTCTTTCATAGCATCTGGCTGAGATTTAAGAATTTGTTCTAGTTCATTCTTGGGTGCCGTTGCAAGCCAAAAACCAGATTCATTAAGCTTCATTTGTCTGCCTGCTTGCTCAAACAAGTACGACATATTGTAGTCATTTGCAAACCAAACTAAGCCCTTACAACGAATAACCTCTTTAGGAAAATGATTATTAACATAGTCTTCAAACTTTTTAGAACTAAATGGTTTTCTAGACATGTATACAAATGTTGAAATACCATATTCTTCTGCTTCGCCCTCTTCTTCGTTGTGCTCATGATCGTGATGATGCTCGTGGTGGTGTTCATGATGGTCATGTTCATCATGGTCATCATCGTCATCATCATCATCTTCTTCAACTTCTTTATCAAGTCCTTCAACCCATCCAGCAGAAGCAGCAGTTTTTTCAAAATCGAAATTGCAAGTGTCAATTACCATTTTGACATCTACTTTAGCATAATTTGTTTCAATTATTCTAGCATTAGGTTGAAGGTTTTTTATAACTTCTTTAATTTCTGCAAGCTGTTCTTTTGAAACTTCATCAACTTTGTTTAGAATAATCAAATTACAAAACTCAATTTGTTGAATCAATAAGTTCTCTATGTCTTCTTCATCTAAATTTTCTTTCTCTAAATCTTTTCCAGAGCCAAACTCGTCAGCAAGTCTCATTGCATCAACTACTGTAACAACGTTATCAAGCCTGCAAATCTTTCTTCCTGCCTGCTTTTCCAGGCTGTCTTCTAAGAACGAGATCGTCTGAGCTATAGGCAAAGGCTCACAAATACCAGAAGCCTCAATTAGTATATAATCAAACATTCCTGTTTTTAATATATCTACAATTTGAGATATCAAGTCTTCTTTAAGTGTACAGCAAATACAACCATTTGAAAGAGGAACAACCTTACCCTTGTCTTCTTCTTTTATAAATCCACCATCAGAAATAAGCTTGGCATCAATGTTAACTTCACCAATATCGTTAACAATTACTGCAACTTTATATCCTTCTTGATTTGTTAATATATGATTCATTAGTGTTGTCTTACCTGCTCCAAGGTAACCTGTAAGCACGGTAATAGGTACTACTTTATTCACTTTATTCCTCCTAGAATTAGAATATTATTTGATTATTAAGTTCCCCAACCTACTGGCCAATATCCACTATCTGCTGCAGGTACTGGAGTAAGCTTACTTCTCTTTGGTGTAGCTGTAGGCTTAACCGGCACTGCAGTTGGTGCTGCTGTAGGAGCAGGCGTAACAACTTGAGGTGGTGGTGTATTAATCTGTGGAGCAGGTGTAGGAGTAGTTTCTTTTGCTTTAGTTCCAATTGCAATTATTTTATCTGTTGCTTTATAAATATCTGCTTTACCTGAAACAAGTTCTCTACTTATCTGCTTTCCTGTCTTACTATCTTTTAGAACTTTATATACTTCAACCTTGTAACCTTTAACTGGTTGCTGAACAACGCTTTGGGTTCCAACTAGCATTGTTGGATCTTCCTTGTGTTGTGTTGAAGGTTGATAGGTTTCAAGAATTACTTTTTCAATTACGACATTAGGCTCGTTCTCCTCTTTCTTACCGAGAATTTGAGCTGTTGCAACTCCATTCTTAGCTGAAGTCACAATCTTAACTGGTGAATTTCTGTCATTCATAAATTTAAAATCTATAGATCCCCATGCAACAGTTGCGTCTAGGCCTGGTTCAACATATTCTGGCCAGAACATATGGTTTGTTCTATCAACAACTTTAAGATTTGCTTTTAGCACGGCATTATATAGTGTAGAAGAAATCTGACAAATTCCTCCACCTAAGCCGTCTACAACCTCTCCACCAGAGTAAATATGTGCCATTTTGTAACCACGAGCGGAAGTTCTTTCACCAACAGTTTCATTGTATGAGAATGTCTCACCTGGTAATAATATTGTTCCGTCTATGCTTTCTGCAGCAAGTCTTAAGTTTGTAGATCTATTAACATTTGACTGTGCATAGTTTGTCTTAAACGAAGCCAAAACATCTGCAAATAATACTTTCTCTAGATTCTCTGTTGTAACGTCTGGAGCCTCTTTAATAAGTTTTATTGTAGTGCTTTCATCTGGTTTCAATTGGTTATATTTTGCATTTGCTTCACTCTTGCTAAACGAAACACCTATAACCTCTTTTTTGTATTGACCACCTGATGTAAACTCAGCGTCTTGCTTTTGAACGTATACGGTATCATATAGCCAATCGATGTCTATCCTTTGGCAATTATTTACAGTAGCTTCAACCTCGATAATTGCAGATTCTGAATCTTCTTGTGATTCTTCGATAATCTTTTCAATTACATGATTGTACTTAGGTGCAACTCCATCATGACCCTTTGTGATAATAATATAGTCTCCGCTTAGTTTGTATGTATCATCAACTGCTTTATCTCCTGATGAACCAACTAATGAATCAACCTTTTCTCTAACTATATCTTCATTAACAGTTATATCCTCAGAAAAGTCTTTCTTCTCACCAAAGATACTCTTTATAACGTTAGTAGCTTGAGTAAAGAAGTCTGTACTACGTCCATAAGCTAGTGCATCATCAACAACTTTTTTAGGAATATTAAGCTCAACATCTTCTCCATCAACTATTAAATAGTTGTTGTTAAAAGATAATTTGTATTCCTTCTCTCTAGCTTTATTTCTATACTCTTCAATTAGGCTTCTAGCTTCATCCTCAGTTTTATCGCTTAAATCAATCTTATACGCACTGACACCCTTAAAAATCTTGTTGGAATTTCCTCTAGCATATGCAATGCCAAATACTGCACCAACAATTAATACCAACAATAAGATAACAATTACAATAGCAATAACGGGTTTTGGTATACCGGCTTTGTGAATGATTCTACTCATACAATGACCTCTTTCTATAAATAATAATAAAAATAAAAAAACGCATTAAAACTGCAAATTCAATCTATTGTATTTTACCATAATAGGTTGTCAAAAACAACAAAATGTTCGTATTTTTTATGCTTTTTAAAGCGCCTTTTTCTCTCTATTTTTCGGTTTTTTTACAAGATTATAGTACACTTGTAAAAAACCCAAATTATTAATATAATAAAAGGAGATGTTGTTTCAAAAAATGGACTAAGGAGGCTACAACTTGAACATATCTGACAGTATTCATTTTGATGGTGTTAACCTGTTTGCTGGGCAAACGTCAAAAATAATATATAATGGCTTCTTAGCTCAAGACGAGCCAGAGGAGATTTACATGCACTATGGCTATGGCTATAATTGGGAAAATTTGCAAGAATTAAAGCTTGTAAAAGGTCCTTCTGGATATGAGGGAGATATTACGTTCATTAGAGCAGATGAACTTAATTTCTGCTTCAGGTCACAAAATGGTAAATGGGACAATAATAATAGGCAAAACTTTATTGCAACTATTGATCCAGCACCAATCTTGAGAGGTCCAAAAATAAATTATCTTGATTCAGAAATACCTACACTTAAAAAAATCTACTATCTTAAGAAAAAAATAAAGCTTACATTTTATAAGCTTTTCTCTGGAATATCAAAACTATTCTCGGGGAAATTAAAGACATAATACTACGAAAGGAGAGGAATAATTAGCTTGCTAATTGTTCAAACGTTATGAGTAAAACTGTACTAATCACTGGTGGTTCTAGAGGAATAGGGAGAACAATGGTATACGCTTTTTCTAAGGCTGGCTATAATGTTCTTCTTAACTTTAATAAATCGGAAGCCATTGCAAATGAAATTGCTAGAGAACTTCCTAATGTTAAGGTGTATGGCGCAGACGTTGCAGACCAAAATAGTGTAATAAACATGATTGAATATACAAAAAATGTTTTTGGCTCAATAGACGTTCTTATTAACAACGCTGGAATTTCTTGCACAGGGCTTCTTCAAGACATATCTATTGATGAATGGAATAGAGTCATAGCAACTAATCTTACAGGTACTTACAACTTGTGCAAAGCAGTTCTTCCAGAAATGATAAGCAAAAAAGATGGCTCTATTATAAATATTTCTTCCGTTTGGGGAATTTGCGGAGCAGCAAATGAAGTTGCTTATTCTGCATCAAAAGCAGGTGTAATTGGGCTTACAAAGGCTCTAGCAAAAGAATTAGGTCCTAGCAACATTAGAGTAAACTGTATAGCACCCGGGATAGTTATGACAGATATGACTTCAGACCTTACCATGGAAGAGCTTGATGATATCACATCACAAATCCCGCTTGGAAAAGTTGGCTCAACCGATGATGTAGCAAATCTTGCATTATTTTTAGCTGACGAAAAATCAAGCTATATTACTGGACAAGTTATTTCGCCAAATGGCGGCTGGGTGATATAGAGCTGCGCAGATTTAAAAGCTTAAATGGCGTGTGCAATTGACTAAGATTCTTAAAAGTGCCGTGAGCAATATGTATATAAATTCTAAAAATCGAATGCTACGACTTCACAGAATGCCTAATAAAGTAGTCGCACAAGCAATGGAAAATTTTTCAGGAACCAGCGGAAACGCACCTAAAAAATTTTCCTATTGCTTTGTAGCTTTAGAACTTTATAAGGCATTCTTGTTCGTCTTCACGCGATTTTCGAATTTCTATACATAATACTCACGGCATAATTAATTGGTAGATAATGGATTTTTTAAAGATCGACCTTTTGCCTACACTAGTAACTCCTTGTAGACATCACTTTTGCGCATCCCTTTTTGCTTCGCGACAATCTTCATGGCTTCTTTCTTATCCATTCCTTCGCTTAAGTACTTGTACATTAGTTCTTTTACGCTTTCAGTAGCGATTTCTTCCTCGGGGTTCTTCTCTTTCTTTTCTATAAGCACTACAAACTCACCTTTAATATCGTTTTCATCAAAGTAGCTAATTGCTTCGTCTATAGTAAAGCGCAAGAACTCCTCGTGAATTTTTGTAAGTTCTCTAGCCAACGTTATTCTTCTATCTCCACCAAAATAATCCTTCATATCACCTAATGTGTATTTAAGTTTATGAGGTGCTTCATATAGAATAATCGTTCTGCATTCATTTTTAAGTTCCTCGAGTCTTTGTCTTCTACCTTTTTTGTTCATAGGTAAAAAGCCTTCAAAAACAAATCTTGTAGTATCAAATCCAGAACAAATTAGCGCTTGTACAAACGCGCAAGAACCTGGAATTGGAATTACTCTAATGTTATTCTCTATACATGCACGAACCAAGTCTTCACCAGGGTCTGATATTCCTGGAGTGCCTGCATCTGATACAACAGCAAGGTTCTTACCAGAATTCAACAAATCTATAACATAATCTATTTTAACGCCTTCATTGTGCCTGTAAAAACTGATTAGCTTTTTAGATATTTCAAAATGATTTAACAGTTTTAAAGTTTTTCTTGTATCTTCAGCAAGTATTAAATCAACTTCCTTTAGAGTATTAAGTGCTCTAAAAGTTATATCCTCCAAGTTCCCAATTGGCGTCGC
>JAEEYG010000101.1 GCA_016291695.1 Clostridia bacterium
AGTTTAAGTCTCTAATTAGTGTTACCTCGGTAGGATAATTTTGTGTACGAATGTACAACCTACTATCTTGGGTTTGGTTTATATGGCGCACTGTAGTGCGCCGCTACGTTAATTGCACATGTATGGCGCACTGTAGTGCGCCGCTACGTTAATTGCACATGTATGGCGCACTGTAGTGCGCCGCTACGTTATATTGCACATGTATGGCGCACTGTAGTGCGCCGCTACGAAAACCGTATTACTACGCTTTAATGTCTACTCCTGGTCCCATTGTGCTGCTTACTGATACGCTTTGAATGTATGTTCCTTTAGCAGCTGCTGGTTTCGCCTTAAGAATTGCTTCATATAGAGTCTCATAGTTTTCTAGTAACTTTTGAGCTCCGAATGAAACTTTACCAATTGGGCAGTGAATAATATTGTTTTTATCAAGTCTATACTCGATTTTACCAGCTTTAATTTCTTGAACTGCTTTAGCAACGTCCATTGTAACTGTTCCAGATTTTGGGTTAGGCATTAATCCTTTTGGTCCTAAAACTTTACCAAGTCTACCAATAATACCCATCATATCTGGTGTTGCAACGATAACGTCATACTCAAACCAGTTCTCTTTTTCGATTTTTGGAATTAAGTCCTCTGCTCCAACAAAGTCAGCTCCTGCAGCTGTAGCTTCGTCTGCCTTTGCTCCTCTAGCAAATACTAGAACTCTTTGTGTTTTACCTGTTCCATGTGGTAAAACGATAACGCCTCTAACTTGTTGATCAGCATGCTTTGAATCAACACCTAGTTTAAAGTGTGCTTCAACTGTCTCATCAAACTTAGCTTTTGGCATTTTTTCAAGTACTTCAATTGCTTGTTTTGCATCATAAGATGCAGCTTTATCAATTAGCTTAACGCTTTCTTGATATCTTTTACTTCTTTTTTGCATTTTAAAAATCCTCCTTTGGTATTAGCGATTGCGAATTAGCAATCTCCCATAAATTATTCCTTTATGGCGCTACTTACGTGCGCCACTACGAAATCGTGCCTTTATGGCGCTACTTACGTGCGCCGCTACAATTATTCTGATACTACGATACCCATTGATCTTGCTGTTCCTTTAACCATCTTCATAGCTGCTTCAACTGATGCTGCGTTTAAGTCTTGCATCTTTTGAGTAGCAATTTTCTCGCAAGTCTCTTTAGAAATAGTAGCAACCTTATCTTTGTTAGGTTTTGCACTTCCCTTTTCAATTTTAGCTGCTTTTAAAAGTAAGTCTGCAACTGGTGGAACTTTTGTGATAAATGTAAATGATTTATCCTTGTTAACTGTGATAACAACTGGGATAGTCATTCCTGCTTGGTCTGCAGTTCTATCATTAAACTCCTTAACAAATTGCATAATATTTATTCCACTACCACCTAATGCTGGTCCAACTGGTGGTGCTGGGGTAGCTTTTCCTGCTGGAATTTGAAGCTTTATAATCTTTACTTCATTTTCTGCTCCTTTTGCTGCCATTTATGTACACCTCCTTAAAAATTCCTCAATAAAACATATATAAATAGATTTAAACCTTTTCAACTTGTGAAAAGTCAAGTTCAACTGGCGTTTCTCTTCCAAACATAGAAACTAGAACCTTTACTTTTGCTTTCTCTGTATTGATTGATTCAACAACTCCAATGAATGACTCTAAAGGACCATTGACAATCTTAACAGTATCGCCTTCAACATAGTCAACCTCAACTGGTGCTGTGTCGAAGCCCATTTTTCTAATTTCGCTTTCAGTAAGTGGTTCTGGCTTTCCGCCTGCTCCAACGAATCCTGTAACACCTCTAACATTACGTACAACGTACCATGTTTCTTCGGTAAGAATCATCTTAACAAGTACATATCCTGGAAATACTTTGCCAAGCGTAGTCTTCTTTTTTCCGTCCTTAATTTCAATTCTTTCTTCCATTGGAACAACAATCTCTTGAATAACATCTTGCATGTGTCTGTTTTCAACAGCTCTTTCCAAAGTATCTTTTACTTTGTTTTCATAGCCTGAATAAGTATGTGCAACATACCATTTTGCCTCAGTTTCATTTGAATTCTCTTGAGACATGCTACTCCTCCTTTAACTTGAAATTAAATTACTTGCTAATTACGTTCCAGTATGAAGTATTAATTTGTTCAAAGCACAAATTAAGTACAACAAGAATAACTGTAATTATTAGTACGAATAAGATAACTGTGCCTGTACTCTTAGTTGTTTGCTCTGGAGAAGGCCAAACTACTTTTTTTAGTTCGGTCATCATGTTTGAAAAGAATGAACCTTTCTTAACTTGTTCTGGTTTATCTGGCATTAAAATCACACCTTTTTTAATTATTTTGTTTCTTTATGAACAGTATGCTTTTTACAGAATTTGCAATACTTTTTAACTTCTAGTCTGTCTGGGTCGTTTTTCTTGTTCTTTTTCTTGTCATAATTTCTTTGGTTGCACTCAGTGCAAGCTAAAGTAATTTTATCCCTCATTTTATACACCTCCGTTAGGTATAAGCCTTAAAAGTTCTTGATTTTGTCAGAGATAGAAGCACCCTTAAGACTTCACATATCTTAAGAAATCTGACCATAAAAAAAGAACCTCTTGCGGTTTGCGTAATCATTATAATCCCGAAAGAAGGCTCTTGTCAATCATTTTTTAAGCTTTTTTATGTAATTTTAGAACGTTATTATAGGCTGTTTCACAGTCATTTGTCATCTTTTCAACTGAGTAGTATTTAGACACTACGTTTCTATTGTAAACCCCTTGATTTGCAAGGAATTGGTCGTCTTTTTTAATTAAATCTAATATATCTCGCTCTAGAACTTCTTCAGTAGGCATTTCTAGACCTCTACAGCAGAAATTGGTCTCTATGCCTTTTTCTAGTTTTGAATCGTCAAAAATGCCTATATATCCCTCATTTCCGGCCACAATAACCGGCTTTTCTGCCGCCATTGCCTCTAAAGCAGACCTACTTACACCTATAAATATCTTGCCCATTGCAGCAAACTTATTAGTGTCAGTTCTAGGGCCAGTAAGAGTAATTAGCTTTTTACCTAGTTTTGCATTGATAGCATCGACCTTTTGCTTGATTTCGTCAAAACTATCTCCACCGCCAACAATGACTATTTCGAGGTTTTCTATAGATTTATCAAGGCTTTCAGCAATATTCACTAGCTGTTTTGCAACTAATGCCCTACTTTCATCAAGCCTACTTGTATAGACAATTTTATTGCTTTCATGGTTTAGTGAGAATTCCTTTTCCTGCTCACTAAAATCAATGTTTTTGCTAAATTTTTCGGTATCTATGCCATTTACTGTGACAATAATTTGATCTGTTGGAACATTGTAGTTTTTGATAAGGTACTCTTTGATGTCATCGCTTACTGCAATCGTTCCCTCGCCCCAGTTTGTCATGAATTTAAATAATAGAGTTACTTTAAAGGTCCAATGAGCAGAGGTTACAAAAGGAAAGCCCATTTTTTTGTGCAATAGTCCTAGAATAAATGAACTAATCCTAGTGTGAGAATGAACTAGTTCGATTTTTTCTTCTTTGATAAGCTTTTTTAGAATAGCACGTGATTTTAGCATGTTGTGTGGAAGCTTGTTGTGCAGTGGTGCCCAAACAGTATGTACCCCAGCTTCTTCTAATTCCTGGTTATACTTTCCTCCATTTGAAGCCACCCATACCTCGTTTCCACGCTTTTTAAGCTCTTTTGCTAATTCTAATATATGTGTTTCTGCGCCACCTATACCCATACTCATGGTAGCCATTAAAATTCTCATATTATTCCCCTTTATTTTGAATACTAATGTGCCTTAATTATATAAGAACGTGGAAAGCAAGTTGCAAAATTGCAACTAGTATTAGTCCAGGTATACCTAATAATCCAATTATTAATGCTGCAATCCAGTTAAATACAACACCTACACCAAGTGCATTAAGTATAAACATTATAACAGCTCCTATAATTGCATTAACTAAAATACCACATAACAATTTAACTGACTTTCCTAATAGTTTTAAAACTAGTAAAACAACTGCGATTGCTGCAACAAAAATAACAATTGACGTCATCATAATAATACCTCCTATTTATTTTTCTTTTATAATTTTACAACAATTATTCCTCGTATTCAAATTCCCAGTCAAAAATCTGAACAATATCTCCGTTTTTAGCTCCCATCTTTTTAAGCTCACTGTCTATGCCTAGCTTCTTAAGCTGCATATGGAAAAATGCCATAGACTCATAATCTGAAAAGTTTATTCTTCTCATCAAGTTTTCTGCAAGCTTTCCAGAAACAACAAATTTGCCATCCTCTTTTTGAACTTCAAATCCCTCATCATCTTCTTCATAGATGTAATATGCTTCCTCATCTGATGCTTGAAATTCAACCTTTGGTAACGTTTGCAAAACTTCATAAGTTCTATTAAATAGTTCCGATAGCCCTTCACCAGTAACTGCCGAAATCTTAAAGATTTCTCTTCCGTCTTTTTTAACTTTTTCACAAAAGGCATTAAACTGCTCTTCATCTTGCAAAACATCGGATTTATTAGCGACTACTATTTGAACTTTATTTGCGACATCTTCACTATATTTTTTAAGTTCTTCATTTATTTTTTCATAGTCTGAATATGGATCTCTTCCTTCTGTTGAAGCAATGTCCACTACATGAAGTAATAATCTTGTTCTCTCGATATGTCTTAGAAACTTTAGCCCAAGTCCCACGCCTTCGCTTGCTCCTTCAATTAATCCAGGGATGTCTGTAAGCACAAAGCTCCTTCCTTTATCAAGTTCAACAACTCCAAGATTTGGATCTATTGTAGTAAAGTGATAGTTTGCTATCTTTGGAGTTTGGTTTGTCATTTTGGAAAGAATTGTAGACTTTCCAACATTAGGATATCCAACTAATCCAACGTCAGCAATAAGCTTAAGTTCTAATATTACTGTCTTTTGAATGCCAAGTTCACCAGTTTCAGCAAAATTTGGTATTTGTCTTGTAGCTGTAGCATAGTGGACATTTCCTTTACCACCTTTGCCTCCTTTTAAAAGGCAAACTACTTGACCAACTTCATTTAAATCAGCAATAATCTTGCCAGATTCTTCGTCTTTTATAATGGTGCCCTGTGGAACCTTAATATAGATGTCTTCGCCTTTCTTTCCATTGCATCTTGAACCACTACCATTTTCTCCATCACCTGCAATGAACTTTTTGCTATATCTAAAATCCATTAAGGTATTAAGCCCTGAATCTACTTCAGCAAAAACACTTCCGCCTTTGCCACCGTCTCCGCCATCAGGGCCACCATTCGCTATGTACTTTTCTCTTCTAAAACTGATTGCTCCATTTCCACCTTTTCCGTGATGCTATAACAATCTTTGCATAGTCAATAAACATTTTTAACTCCTCTACATTTCATCTACATCATATGATGACTGTGTTATATGTATTGTGTCTTGTATTTTACTACCATCAACAGTCATGTCAAGATAAATCATCTCAGGTTTACTAGATAATTTTCCAAAGAAGAGCTCAACATACTTTTTGGACTTCGCAGGAAGCGTAATTGTGTTTCCAGAATAAACCGTCTTTTCCATTTTGTTGTTTTGACCATAAACGGCAACTATTTTAGTGCCATCAAAGTTTACAGTGACTTCTTTGTCTAGATGATTATTGAGTCTTAATACGATAGACCAATTTTCCCCATAATTTAGAATATTGTCGCTTACTATTCCAACGGTACTACTTTTATAAACAGCCCTAATAGGTGTATTAGAAATATAGTTATTAAAGGCAAAGTTATATTTATCATCGCTCGATAGAAAATCATTAATTCTAATTGAAGATATATCCAGACTCTTATCACCTGAACCTTTATGAATATCTGCATACACAATTCCATCTGATAATGTATAACCAGCGCACTTTATTGCCAAACCTTCAATTTTCTCCTTATAAAAGTCTTTAAAGTCCTCAACCGAAGGAAATCTGCTTTGCTTATATTCATTCATGAGCTTGCTATAAATCTTATCACAATCGCCACCATTGATTAGAGAAAGTACGCTGTCTATCTTTTCATCAATCTCATCTCTCTCATCATAATTAAGCATAATGTATTCATCAGTTAAAAGTGAAGACTTATACTTTGTGACAATATCACCATTCAAAAGCCTTTCCATGTTGTCTTCCCTTTTTTTTCTATATTCTAGCACATCTCTTGGAACGACTTCGGTGTCATCTCCCTCAAAACCGATATTAATAAACCAAACAATAATTCCAAACAATAATGCAACAACTAAAACAAGAGTAAGGACTAACAGCCTAGTGTTTTGTTTTCTATTATTATCCGTACTATTCATATACCCTCCATACAAAGTTATTATACTTATTTATCTCTAACTACTAGCAAGCATCTTGCTAGCTCGCCGGCTCATCTGCAGGTTCAGTATCGCCTTCTGCATCGCCAGCTGAAGACACAGAACCAGGATCGACAAATGTCTCTATAACACCCGAAATCTTTGCTTCTTCTCCTGTACCATTTCTTAGAGCAGCATCTATAAATGGCTCATACGAGTAATAAACATTTGCAGTAACTAAATCACCTGTGTAACTGCTCCTACTGCCGGCTTCTTCGTTTGGATAAATAGTTGCTGGATCGTGTGGAATAAGATCTAAGAAATCTCCACTTCTTTCCTTTTCCAAAT
>JAEEYG010000102.1 GCA_016291695.1 Clostridia bacterium
GACCCTCAATTTCATAAATCTTTTTGGTATGCTGTTACAGGCGAAAGAGAAGATTATGATAAGTCATTAGAAGATGCAGTTAGACGTGAAGTTAAAGAAGAAACAAATCTTGATGTAAGTAATATTATGTATTTAAACTGGATTTTTAAATATCATTCACTAGGTAGGCTTTGCATAGAATATGTGTTTATTACATGGGTAGAAGAACGGGAATATAACACTTAATGAAGAAAACATTGACTATAAATGGTGTACAAAAGAAGAGTTTATAGAAATGATTGAATGGAGTGAAAATAAAGAAATACTTAGTAAAGTTGTTGATTTTGCTTTAAATGGGAAAAAGTATTTTAAAATACCTAAAGTTCAAGAATAAAAATAATGGTTTTCGTCAATTAGGAACAACCCTTTTTGACGTAACATAATTCTAAATACGAAAAGTCTAGAAAAATCTAGTCTTTTTTGTTACTTAAATCTATACTAATTAAAATATGATATAATACTATAATTGGTGATATTATTTAATGAGGTTTCAAATCGGCAATAAAGGTTGTCACGTTTTGATTGATTAACATTTTTACAAAGGAGAAAAACAATGGGTGGATTTTTTGGAGTCGTATCTAAGCACGATTGTGTATTTGATTTATTTTTTGGAGTAGATTATCATTCACATCTCGGAACAAGGAGAGGTGGAATGGTAGTATTAAATGAGAACGGCTTTAATAGGGCTATTCATAACATTGAAAATTCTCCATTTAGAACAAAGTTTGAACAAGATGTTGCCAACATGAATGGGAATATGGGAATTGGTTGTATTTCTGATTATGAATCACAACCTTTAATTGTTCGTTCTCATCATGGAAATTATGCAATAACAACCGTTGGTAAGATTAATAATAGTAAAGAACTTGCAGATTCGTTACTTAATAATGGACATTCTCACTTCCTAGAGATGAGTGGTGGAGACATTAATCCTACAGAATTAGTTGCATCTCTTATCAATCAAAGGGAAAACTTAATAGATGGTATAAAATATGCTCAAGAGCAAGTAGATGGATCGATAACGTTTTTGATTCTTAATGAAAAAGGTTTGTATTGTTCAAGAGATAAATATGGAAGAACACCTTTAGTAATAGGTAAGAATGATGATGGGTTTTGTGCTTCGTTTGAATCGTTTGCTTATTTAAACTTAGGATATAAAGAATATAAACAATTAGGTCCGGGTGAAGTATGTGTTGTTACAACAGATGGTGTAAAGACTTTAGTATCTCCTGGAGACAAAATGAGAATATGTACATTCTTATGGGTGTACTATGGATATCCATCATCTAGTTATGAGGGAACTTCGGTAGAAAAAATGAGATGTAGTTGTGGCATGTATATGGCAATGAGAGATAATGTTAAACTGGACTGTGTTGCTGGAGTTCCTGATTCTGGGACAGCTCATGCGATTGGGTATTCTAATCAGTCTGGAATTCCATTTCAAAGACCATTTATTAAATATACCCCAACATGGCCAAGAAGTTTTATGCCTCCGATTCAGACAAAGAGAAACTTAATTGCTAAAATGAAGCTGATTCCAGTTCATGCATTAATTGAAAACAAAAGCTTATTATTAATAGATGATTCTATTGTTCGCGGAACTCAGATGAGAGAGACTACAGAGTTTTTGTATGATAATGGCGCTAAAGAAGTACATGTTCGCTCTGCATGTCCACCAATTATATATGGTTGTAAATATCTAAACTTTTCAAGAAGTACATCTGAGATGGAGCTAATCACAAGAAGGATGATAGATAAACTAGAAAATGGTAAAATTACACCTGAAGTTTTAGCTGAATACTCTGATCCTAACTCAGAAAAATATGCACAAATGGTAGAAGAAATTAGAAAAGAGTTAAAATTTACCTCACTTGGTTTTAACAGAATAGATGATTTAAAGAAAGCTTGCGAAATTGACGAAAATAAGCTTTGCACATATTGCTGGGATGGAAAAGAGTAGTTTTTCAAAAAAGGAGTTGATTGCGTGAAAGAATTTATAGCTAATAAAATATCTAAATCTGAATTCCTAAAATTAAATGAAGATGATTTAATGTTTATAACTAATCCTGGAAGAATGGGTGACGAAGATGGTGCAACATTTATTATTAAGCATGGCAATGATTTTAGTATTTATAGAGTTGATGGATGGATGTACCCTAGAGAAGATGGTGAGAATATTACACTAGAAGATGCTTCAAAACAATTTCCAAAGTGGAGAGAAACATGGAAACATAGTGCAGAAAAGGAGTACAAAGGGAAATATAAATATATATACATGGGATTTGGCAATGGTTTATGCGTGGATAATTCTATTTATTCTGAATTTGAACCATATTTATATAAGTTAGTAGAAGAACAACTCGAAAAAAGTGGTGAAGGAGATAGAGAAAACCTTAGATATTCTGTTATTTTTAATTCTTGGGAACAAGCATTTATTGATATGGTAAATGAAACTAGAAAAGAGAATAGCCCTATTTTCTAACACATTTTTAATAAAAATTATGTAAAGCCTTGCAAGTTTACTTAAAATGCTGTAAAATACGCTGTAACAAAATGATTTCTTTGCAAGGGCTATGTTGCTTTTGCGTAGAAATAGTAGTAAATACTCACCGACACGAAAAGAGGAGGTATATGCATGGAGAAGCTTTTCTTTGACACCCTGGAAGCCTTCATTACTGACGTTCGTGCTTACCGTGAAGAATTGAATGCTACTACTATTACTGATGAGGATGGTAAGCCTAAGGTACAGCTGATTGGAATCGACGGCAATCCTACTGATGATGACTCTACTTTGGGAAGTCGGCAGGCTATTTTTGAGCATTTCGAGAATCTCTACAATGCTTACATTGAGCAGACCGATGCCCCTTCTCTGGAGAGTATGGACCAAGCCCACGGTATGGTGCTGATTACTTATAGCGCCAGCTATCGTAGGTGTGTTAATTCTTTCGATGAGCTTTTTGAGGAGATTAAGGACAAACTCAAGAGGCTTGACGAGATTAAGAATAAGCTTTTGAGTGAGCCTGTTCCGGCTGACGAAGTTTCCAAGCTCGAAGAAGAAGCTTCTGCCACTGTTAACGAGATGTATAATCTCGCTTTCAAGATGAAAAAGTATTATGAGGGAGCGCAGGAGTTTTCTACTACGGCTCGTCTCATGTGCATGGTGATGGGCTATATGAAGCTGGGACGCGAGTTCTTCAATGATCCGAATTCTTTCGAAGACACTTTCACGCCCTGCATTCATAGTATGTTCAAGGACTTTGACAGGCTTCGTAAGATTCTGAAGCACAACGCTCGTTGCTCTGCCAAAGACATGATTACCACTTTCTGATAATAAAAACTAGCCTAAGTGTTTTTGCTTGGGCTAGTTTTTTTCTGACCAAATGACAAAATGGGACAGTTTTTCCTGTCCGAATTCGGACAAGAAAGGCTGTCTCATTTTGTCTTTCAATTTTATTTAAACAATGCATACGAGAAAAATAGTGAAGCACAAAGTGAAGAAATTAATGATATAACTGTTATTTGAGTATTGATTGATGGGCCTGCGGTGTCTTTAAATGGATCACCTACAGTATCACCAATAACTCCAGCTTTATGTGCTTTAGAACCTTTTCCGCCTTCATTTCCAGCTTCAATATATTTCTTTGAATTATCCCAAAGTCCTCCAGAGTTTGACATAAACAATGCAAGTAGAAGTCCGCTTATAATATTACCTGCTAGATATCCGCCGATAGCATGAACGCCACCAACAAATCCGACTATAATTGTTGCAACAATAGAAGTAAGTCCTGCTGGAATTAATTCTCTTATTGCACCCTTTGTTGCAATGTCGATACACTTATCATATTCAGGTTGTGTAGTACCTTCTTTGACACCAGGAATTTCATTAAATTGTCTATGAATTTCTTTAACCATTCTTTGAGCATTCTTATCAACACCTAATATTAATAGAGCAGAGAAAACAGCAGGTATTGCAGCTCCGATTAACATACCAAAGAAAACAAGCGGATTCATAATATCAAATCCTGTAATTTTTTCTAAACCTTTTTGAACTGCAACGGCATTTACTTCATTCATGAATGCTCCTAAAAGAGCAATAACTGTAAGACCAGCAGCAGC
>JAEEYG010000011.1 GCA_016291695.1 Clostridia bacterium
AAAAAGAACAGCGCGAGGGTATTAATGTTATAGATTAAAAAAGAGTAAGAGTTTGATGGAGCTTGTGGAAGGAAATTTTGCAAAGCAAAATTTCCAACTTCTAGGCGGGCGACCTCTTTTTTAATATATAACATTTATACCCGAACACTGTTCTTTTAGTTTTGATATTTATAGCCATGGCGCACGTGAGTCGCGCCGCTACGAATGCATACTATGATCCATGGCGAGCAATGCTCGCCGCTACGATTTGATACTTCAAAATTGGCATAAAAAATGGCGCACGTGAATTGCGCCATTACGATAAAGATTTATTTTAGTGTGAATAGCATAAATGTTGCATTGTATCCGATAAAGACTGCAGCAGAAAATGCAGATAAAAACAAGAATGTGAATACTATAATCTTTTTCACAGCTCTTAAGTGAGCTTCATTTCTTATTGCTGGCAGATTTCTTGGGTTTTTGTTCTTGCGGGAGGTCTCATGACTTTTTTTCTGAGAAATTGTATTATCCACTTTTAGCACATATTCTGGAACTAGATTAGTACTCATTTTGACCTCCTTTTTTTATGTTTTTACGACATTTTTGAACTTTAGAACCAACGATTAGATTATAACATAATTTTATAATTATGTCAACTATTTTTGACCTCTATATAGGCTGTTTTTGCTTGCATTTAAGGCACAAATTTAGTATAATTTTTTGGTAGAAATTTGTACTGCAAAGTGTCTAAAAAAGGGCATTTTAAAGTCGCAAATTACAAATGATAGGAGAGTTTTTTAGATGGAAGAAAATGCAAAAAAAATCGTAAAAGTTGACATTGAAAAAGAAATGAAAAAGTCTTATATCGATTATGCTATGAGTGTTATTGTTTCACGTGCACTTCCAGATGTAAGAGATGGTCTAAAGCCAGTTCACAGACGTATTTTGTATTCTATGAGTGAACTTGGTCTTACACCAGATAAATCATTTAGAAAGTCAGCATATATTACTGGTGACGTTTTGGGTAAATACCATCCACATGGCGATGCTTCAGTTTATGATGCTCTTGTTCGTATGGCGCAGGATTTCTCACTTCGTTATCCACTAGTTAATGGACATGGTAACTTCGGTTCGGTTGATGGCGATCCTCCTGCTGCTATGCGTTACACTGAAGCAAAAATGCATAAAGTTACGCTTGAAATGCTTGCAGATTTGGACAAAAATACCGTTGATTTCGTTCCAAACTATGATGAAAAGCTTCAAGAACCTTCAGTACTTCCAGCACGTATCCCAGCTTTACTTCTTAATGGTTCACAAGGTATTGCGGTTGGTATGGCTACCAATATTCCACCACACAATCTTTCGGAGATATGTGATGCTACAATCAAACTTATCAGCGATGATGATGTTACAGATGAGGAATTGCTTTCAATAGTTAAGGGACCAGATTTCCCTACAGGTGGTATTATCGTTGGAAGAGATGGCATCAAAGATGCTTATCTTACTGGACGTGGAAAGATTTTAGTTAGAGCCAAAACAGATATCGAAGAATATGGTAATGGACGTTACAGAATCATTGTTACCGAGCTTCCATATATGGTTAATAAAGCAAGACTTATTGAGTACATTGCAGATTTAGTTAAGGACAAAAGAATTGATGGTATCTCTGATTTAAGAGATGAGTCAGACAGAGAAGGAATGCGTATCAACATTGAGCTTAAGCGTGAAGCAAATCCAAAGGTTGTACTAAATCAATTATTCAAATTTACTCAAATGCAAGATACTTTTGGTGCAATCATGCTAGCATTAGTTAATGGCAAGCCTCAAATCCTTACACTAAGACAAATGCTTGAGTGCTATATAGGACATAGAAAAGATGTTATTACTCGTAGAACACAATTTGAATTAGATAAAGCTCTTGCTCGTTCTCATATTTTAGAAGGATTAAGAATAGCAATAGACAACATCGACGAAGTAATTTCTATAATCAGAAGTTCTTATGATGATGCTCAAGAAAAACTTATGAAAAGGTTTGGCTTGACCGAGATACAAGCAAACGCAATTCTAGAAATGCGTCTTAGAACTTTACAAGGATTGCAAAGAGAAAAGATTGATGAAGAATATGCTGAACTTCAAAAACAAATTAAGCATTTAAGAGATGTTCTTGCATCAGAAAAGCTTGTATACGACATCATAAAAGAAGATATGCTTGATATCAAAAAGAAATTCGGCGATGAAAGACGTACTACTTTCATGAGTGCTGAAGGTGAGTTTGAGCAAGAAGATCTTATCAAAGAAGAAGATGTTGTTGTTACAATGTCACACTTTGGATATATCAAGAGATTGTCTGTAGATACATATAGAGCTCAAAAGCGTGGTGGTAGAGGAGTTACAGGAATGCAGACAAAGCAAGATGACTTTGTTGAGCAAATGTATATTTCTTCTACTCATGATACGATTTTGTTCTTCTCAAACAAAGGAAAGATGTATAAGCTTAGATGCTTCGATATTCCTGAGGCTGGTAGAACAGCTAAAGGCACAGCGGTAGTTAACTTGCTTCAATTAGATGGAGACGAAAGAGTTACTGCTATTATTCCTGTTAAAGAGTTTGTAGAAGGCAAGTTCCTATTGATGGCAACGAAGAGTGGAATTATTAAGAAGACTTCTATTATGGAATATGAAACAAACAGAAAGACAGGTCTTCAAGCAATTTCACTTAAAGACGATGATGAGCTTATTGATGTTCGTCTTACAGATGGAAACAACAACATTGTCATGGTTACACATGACGGTATGTCTATTACATTTGAAGAGTCTGATGTTAGAGCCGTAGGAAGAGTTTCTCAAGGTGTTATTGGTATTAGACTAGACGATGATGATTACGTTGTCGGGATGGAACCAATTACAGATTCAACGAAGTGCTTACTTACAATCACCGAAAATGGATTTGGTAAACGTACAGAATTGTCTGAATACAGAGTTCAATCTAGAGCAGGTAAGGGAGTGCTTACATATAAGATTACTCCTAAGACAGGAAAAGTTGTTGGCATAAAGGTTGTTGATGACAATGATGAAGTAATGTTAATCACAAATTCAGGTGTTATGATTAGAATTTCATGCAAAGATATAAGTATACTTGGAAGAAGTACACAAGGTGTTACATTAATTAGAACCGGTGAAGGTGGAATCGTTTCAAGTATTGCTAAGATTTCATCAGAAAATGATGAAGAGGAAGAATAGAGTTTTCGAAAAAGGGGAAACTCCGGGGACACGACAGTGAGCGACCGAAATGGGACCCTCTGGGGACAGGACTTAAGTCCCGTCCCCAGAGGGTCCCATTTCGGTCGCTCATTGTCGTGTCCCCAGAGGTTCCCCAGAGGGCCCCATTTCGGTCGCTCACTGTCGTGTCCCCGGAGCTCCCTCCTTTTCCAAGAAAAACTTGCTTTTTCGACCACTCGGTCTAAAGACATGAAAAAAACCATATGATATAATCTAGTTGACTTCAAGGGATTACATACTATGAATTAGAAATAGGAGGAAGAAAAAATGGCAGAGATTAAAAGATATAAAGTTGACCATGTTAAAACAATTAAGGAAATGCAAGAAAAGGCGGTAGCTGCTTGCCCAAATAAACTAAATTTTAGATATAGAAAAGGCAAAGAGATTGTAGATGTTACTTTTAAAGAATTTTATGAGCTTACACTTTCTCTTGGAGCAGCATTAAATAAAATAGGCACTAAAGGTAAACACATTGCTTGTATTGGTGAAAATAGTTT
>JAEEYG010000012.1 GCA_016291695.1 Clostridia bacterium
AGAGAAAGACGTAATTCAGTCTCATGGATTATATGTTGATGATGAGAAAAAAGAAGTCTCTTTCGATTTAGTCTTGGATTTTAATTGTAAGGACAGAGAAGGAACTAAAGAGAAAGTAATAGGTAGAATAAAAGAAGCATTCCCTGATTACAACTACAATGTGGTGCTTGATTCAGACATAAGTGACTAACTTAAGTTGAGAGGAGAAATAAAATGAGATTATTAAATGCAGTATTATTTGCCATTGTTGTAGGACTTTCGGGATGTGGTAAAGAGGAGATAACATATGAGAAACCAATTGAAACACAGGCAGTTGCAATTTATGAACAAGAATATGCACGGTATTTCGAAGAATTTAACAGTATTTGATAAGATGGCGGAAGCTTCGATTGAGTGTGCACAAGAAGAAAAAGATGTTATTCCTACTAATGCAGTCTTCAAATTAAGTTTTGATGAAGACGTTACAAAAGAATACGTTGAGTCAACTTTTGTAATGAAGCCATATAGAGATCTTAAGGTGTCAGAAATATCACCACGTTCTTATGAGCTTACTGCGGTAAATGGACTTGAAGAAGACCAAGTGTATAACATTGAAGAAAAGACTACTAGTGGAGTTAAGAAATGGGCATTTCAAACAGAAAGAGTTTTTAAAGTTGAATACACTTATCCTGGAAACAAAGGTGAAATTACAGAGACTGGAGCACCTGAGATTAGGTTTAATGGCAGAATATCAAGCGAAACTCCTATAGAAAAATATATTGAGATTAGTCCTAACTTTGGCGGAACATGGGAGCGCGTTTACACGTATTCATATAGATTTGAGCATTCTAAGCACTTTGATAAGAATACAACTTATAAAGTGACCGTTAAAAAGGGTTTAAAAGATGAAAATGGGAACGAATTAAAAGATGATTACTCATTTGAATTTTCAATTAGCAACGATAAAGATATCGGTGCTAGTATTTCAATGCTAAATAATTATCATACATCTGAAAACCTAGATATGACTCTTGATTTATACTTTAATATGAAAAAGGAACTTACTTTAAAGTCTGCAAACCTAAGAATAATTGATTTAGGTAGTAAAGAAGAATACGTTAAAGCATTGCACAATTATTTAAATCTAGAGGAATTAAAGAAGTACTACAATTCAAAAGAGTATAATGTTTCTTTTGAAAAGAATCTAAAGGATGTCATTGAAAGCGAATATAACAATGCAAAAAAGACAGAAAATTATTGGTATGATCGTGAAGTTCCAGTAGATACAAATGTTAGCTTTTCTGAGCAAGGATACTTTCTTGCAATACTTGATATTAACTCTGATTTAAGTGCATCACTATTTCAAGTAAATGATTCAACAGCTTCTTGTACAGTTCTTTCGGAAAATAATTTTATGATTTTATATAAGGGAAAGAATGGCCAAGACAACAGCGTTGATGTATTCCTTAATGATGAAAAATTGGGAACTACAGACAAAGACGGATTACTATATTTGGAAAGCTTTAGAAGTAAAGTTAGCAAATTAAATAAAGATGTAAATTACATTGAGTTTAAGACTGGCACAAAAGATTTCATTTGTGATGTAACTTCTCAAATTTATTATGATTATAAAGGCGAGAATGCGCTTACATCTCTTGCAAAGTTTAATAATGGCTATATTTATATAGATAGAAATACATATAAGCCTGGTGAAACAATTCATTACTGGGGCTATGCAAAGAATAGAAAATTAGATAATGTTGATGCTTCACTTAAAATTGTAGCTAATTGGGATGATGAACTTGCTGAAATTCCTTTAAAACTAAGTGAGGTTGGAACTTTTGAAGGAGAATTCAAATTAGACGACGTTGATAAAGAAACAATGCTAACTCTAGAGTTATGTATTAACGAAAGACATGTTAGTTATAGATATGCTGAAATAAGGACATATGAATTAAAACAATATAATATTTCATTAGAACCAGAAAGAAAGTCATACATTACCGGTGAAGAAGCTACAATTAATATAACTGCTGAGACTTATGATGGAACGCCACTTAAGGATCTAGAGTTTACATACGAAACAGGAAGTAATTATTATTACTATGATGATAATTCAAAGAAAGTGGATGGAAGCGTAAAAACAGACAATACTGGAAAAGCTACTATTAATGTGAAGTTAGAACTTGCAAAGGAAGCAGATTCAATTCAAAGCAAATCTACTGGTGTTTCTGTACTAAATTCATATATAGATGGAGAACAGCAGAGATTATACTTTAACGTTTATCCATACAAGCACTATGCTGAAGGTAAATCAAAATTTATAGTTGATGAAAACAAATATTATTTATCTTTTAAAGAGTATGAGTCATTGAACAATGACGTTCCAGCAAATGATTCGATAAAAGTTGTTGCTAAGGCTTTTAAAACAGTAAGAACAGTTACAGGATCTAGATACAACAAGTATACAAAAGAAATGGAAGATGTTGTTAAGTATGAGCAAGTTGCACAACCATCTTATAATAAGACATTCACTGTTTCTATGAAGAATGGTGAAGGTGAGTACACACTAGAAAACTATAGCACAGACAAGAATTGCTACTATAACATTTATGCATATTTAATAACCGACACAGAAAAAGAGCTTGCATTATCTTATAACGGTGCTATTTACGCTAGCAGATATAAAACGATTAAAGATGAAACTATATATGAGGATGAGGAATTCGTTGACCCAATAATTAATTCAAGCTTAATATATAGAATCGGTGTTGATAGAAACGATAAGCTAAAGGTTTCTGACGAGGTTAAGTTTTATCTTCATGATGATGAGGGAAGAAAACTAAACGATTATTCAAAGTTTGAATTTTATACACTTGTAGTATCAAGTGCAGGAAACAACATATATAGGTGCAAAGGAGAAAGACCACACTTTGTATTCGAGGAGGATATGGGAGCTAATGTTTACACTTATACAATTTGTTATGATACAGTGAAGGCATATGTTCCAACAGAATACAGAGTATTTAGATATACTGGAATGATGATAAATGATACAAGTTATATCTCTAATGCATCAGCGATTGCTTTGTGCAAAGATGAAATATCACTTGACGTTGAAGCTACATTTGATAAAGAAGTATATTCTCCTAGAGATGAAGCTATTGTTAAAATAAAAGTTACAGACAAAGGTAAAGGGGTACTAGCTGGCATTAACCTATCTGCAGTTGATACAGCCTTTATAGATGCAAACGGCAAGGCGGAGTCTTCAATCTTTAATTCGATTTATAATAATTATGGAATATATACAAATTATACTACTCAAAATACCACTTCAAGAATGGCAACCAAGAACACTATGGCAGTAGAAAGTGCTATGGTTAATGATATGGCTGATGCCGG
>JAEEYG010000103.1 GCA_016291695.1 Clostridia bacterium
AAATTTGTGATTTTTCTATTGTATAATATAAATATATATGCTATACTATGACTTGCTTTTGGTAGCAAGTCATATTTTTTATGGCCCCTTGGTCAAGCGGTTAAGACGCGACCCTCTCAAGGTCGAATCATGGGTTCGATTCCCGTAGGGGTCACCAAAAGCATATTATGGAGAGTGAATTGTTTTCACTCTTCATTTTTTTTGTTGTATGAACTAGCTGATTTATGCTATCATAATTCTAGAAAATATATTTGAGGTGATTACCATGATTAAAGCTTATATAATTGTTTTTGGTTTTATAGAGTTCGCATTTATTCTAGGTTTTCTTGGCTTGAGATCAACAAGAAAGATGAGGAAAAAGAGATGTACAGTTCCAACTATTGGTAAAGTAGTTGATAACGTATGGTATGCACCAACGTATGATAGCTACTTAGCATTATTTCCAATTATTGAGTATTCAGTAGGCAATGAAGTTGTTAGGAACAGATATCGTTTTGGGAAATCTCCCAAACCACAATATAATATTGGCCAAGAACTACAAATCTACTACAATAAAGATAATCCAAACGATTTCTATATTGCTGATGATGGTACACCACAGTTGATAGAAAATATATTCAAATATATTACCATTGCTATTCCTATAATAGCTATTATAATTATCACTGTGATTATAGCTAGTGGTGCTAAATTATAGGTTTTTATTGACGAAAGGAAAGTTTTTTAAGATATGGTTAAAAGAATTATAGTAGTGCTATTGTTTCTTATAATAGCATGTGTATTTATAAATATGGCGCCTAAGTACGACTTAGTATATAAGTTTAAAAATGGAGATTTAAGAGTTGTATATAATGATGAAGAGCTTACTAGAGAGACATCTAAACTTCCTCAAGTAGCAGTTCTTCTTAATGGCGAAGTTATGCTATCTCAAGATACGGTAGATATCTTATTTGACAAGGACTTGTTTTATGAAGAAAAATATGAAACCCTAATCACAACTTGCAACAATCATAGAGCAGATATCGAAGTAGATAGCAGAACAATGCTAGTAGATGGTGAGGAAAGAGCAATCAAAGTTCCAGCTCTTAAAACCACCTATGATTATTCAAATGATGATAGGTATAAGGATAAAACCGACGTAAAAGAAGTTATTTACTTACCTATTAAAGAACTACAAGACGTTTATAATATTGACGTTGAGTTTAAGGACATAATTGTTATTACTGATAGAACAAAAGAACGTAGAAGATATAGTGTTGGCTATGACGAAGTTATTGAATTAAAGGCTACTACAGACGAAAATGCTAAAACTATCGAAAAAATAGAAGCGGGAAAAACATTTGAAGTTTTTAACTTGAATGATGATAAAGAGTTCGTAAAGATAAGAAGTAATACTGGCGAAATAGGATATGCTAAGGTTCAGGACTTTGCAAATATGCAGTACTTTGATATGGCAGAAGAAGAGTGGAAGCCAGAATATTTAACAGAGAATATACGCCTTGCATGGGACTATATAAACCCTGATTCAAACGGAATTGGCAATAAATCTTCTAGAAGAAAAATTGATGAACTAGATATTGTTTCACCTACGATTTTGTTTTTGCAAAATACAGATGGCGAAGTATCATATAAAATAAAGACTGCTGAAGAATACATGACATGGGCTAAGAGCACAGGATATGATGTATGGGTAGTATTTAAAAACGAAAGTAATTCAATTAAAGAAACATCAGAATTCTTAAACGATATGAACCATAGAAACACAGCAATTAAAGAACTAATTAGCTTTGCTCATAGATATGATGTTAAAGGTATAAATATAGACTTCGAGAATATGTACAAAGAGGATGCAAAGGTCTTCTCTCAATTTATTAGGGAACTTGCTGTTCAGACAAGGAGAAATGGACTAGTTTTATCAGTGGATGTTAATGTTCCCGATGGTAGTGATACATGGTCGCTATGCTATGAGCATAAAGCACTATCTGAAGCCGCTGATTACATCGCAGTTATGACATATGATGAGTTTGGGGCTAGTTCTAAGACACCTGGCCCAAATGCAGCATATAATTGGGTTGAAACAAACATAGACAAACTTGTAAATAGAGAAAAGTTAGAGCCTTCAAAAGTACTTTTAGGAATTGCCTTTTACTCAAGACTTTGGACTAATAATTCTGGCAAATATGTATCTAATTCGATAAATATGGATAAGGCCAAAAGCTATATAAGTAAGGCTTCGTGGGATGAAGATGCTAGGCAGTATTATTATGAAGATTCTGGCAAGAAAAACATGCTTTGGTCTGAAGATAAGACTTCTATAAACGAAAAGCTTAAACTAATTGACAAATACAAGCTTGGCGGATTTGCATGCTGGAGATTAGGCTTTGAAAGCGACGACGTATGGGAGGCCTTTAGCGAGTAAATATTTGCGATTTTTGTTGACTTTTCTTGCATAAATGATTAAGATATAAAGCGATATGTAATATTAAAGGCTTGCTCAAGCCTTTAATATTTTCTTTATTATAACTATTTTTTTTAACTACAAAGGAGGGCTATTTATGCCACAAAATAACGAAGTAATGATGACCTATGAAGGTCTTAAGAAACTTGAAGAAGAACTTGAATATTTAAAAACAGAAAAGAGAAAAGAGATTTCTGAAAGAATTAAAGTTGCACTTGGATATGGTGACCTTTCAGAAAATTCTGAATATGATGAAGCTAAAACTGAGCAAGCTCAAGTTGAGATGAAGATAGTGGAACTTGAAAATACACTTAGAAACGCTAAAGTTATTGATGAAGATGAAGTTGACAACAAAATTGTTCAAGTTGGAAATAAAGTTAAAGTTCATGATATGGAATATGACGAAGATGTTGAATATACGATTGTTGGACCTACAGAAGTTAATCTTGCTGAAAACAAGATTTCAAATGAGTCACCAATAGGAAAGGCATTACTTGGCAAAAAGAAAAACGAGATTGCTGACGCAGTACTTGACAATGGAGAGGTGCTTAAGTTTAAAGTAGTAAAAATATCTTTTGGATTATAGGAGATAATATTATGAAAAAAGTATATGTATTATTAACACTTGTTTTGATTATGACTTTTTTAGCAGCATGTGAGTCTAATGAAAAAGTTGAAACGACATCTGATAATAAGCTAACATCTGCTGAGACTTCTAAAACTACTAAAACTGTAAAGGATGAGGAAAAAGTGGCTGAATCTAAATTTGGTGACGTAAACAGATATGCTGATGTAGAGAAAAACCCAGTAGTTACTATGACAATGAAAGACGGCGGAGTTGTTACCATAGAATTATATCCTAAAGTAGCACCTACTACAGTTGAGAATTTTATTTCTCTTATCAAAAAAGGCTTTTATGATGGTCTTACTTTCCACAGAGTAATGCCTAACTTTATGGCTCAAGGTGGTTGTCCACTAGGCGATGGGACTGGCGGCCCTGGGTATTCAATTGCTGGAGAGTTTTCAGAGAATGGATTTAAGAATGACTTATCTCATGATATTGGTGTAATATCAATGGCAAGAGCTACTCCTATGGACTCTGCTGGCTCACAATTCTTTATTGTTACATCTGATGCGTCTAAAGCTTCATTGGATGGCTTATATGCTGGATTTGGTAAAGTAATTGATGGAATGGACGAGGTTTACAAAATCGTAAATGTGCCAGTTAATTATGCTACAGATAGTCTTTATGCATTATATTCTAAGTTTAATGACCCTGAAGCTAAATTTACAGCTGAAGAAATCGAGCTAATTAATGCATACCAATCAGGAGTTGCATTTGATAAACCACTTGATCCTCCTGTTATAGAGTCTATGACAGTTGAAACATTTGGATATGAATATGCAGAACCAGCTAAAATAAAAGAATAAATTATTAAAAAGAAGAGCGAAAGTTCTTCTTTTTTGTTTATCTGTGGGTGAAACTATATTATAATTAGTTCGTGTTCTATATTATTATATTAGTATTTATCGTCATAAATACTATGTATATAAATTCTTGCGTTCGAATGCTTCAACTTCGCAGAATGCTTAATAAAGTAGTCGCACAAGCAATGGAAAATTTTTCAGGAACCAGCTTAACGCACCTAAAAAATTTTCCTATTGCTTTGTAGCTTTAGAACTTTATAAAGCATTCTAGCTCGTTTCCACGCTCTCTTAGAATTTATATACATAGTACTTATGCCGATGTATAGTAATATAGTAAGCATATGGATAAACAAAAAAAGTCGTCACTAGTGTGATGGAAAGGAAGAATAACTATGTTTGCATATATAAAAGGGAAGCTTGCAATCAAAAGCACAGACTTTGTTGTAATAGATGTTGGAGGAGTAGGTTATAAAATTTTTGCTCCAACATCTACCATAAATAAACTTGGAGAAATTGGCGAAGAAGCAATGGTGCATACTCACTATCATGTTAGAGAAGACAACATTTCTTTATATGGATTTGCTACGGCCGAAGAACTTAGAATGTTTGAACTTTTAATTGGAGTTAGTGGTATAGGTGCAAAATCTGCGAATGCAATTTTGGCAAATATTAGTCCTTCTAAATTTGCACTTTCTGTTATTACAAACGATATTAAAGAACTTACTAAACTACCAGGAGTTGGAGCTAAATCAGCTCAAAGAATTATTCTTGAACTAAAAGATAAACTAAAGAGTGAAGAAGCAGTTTCTAATGATGATATTGGCACAGAGCCAACGTATACTTTAGGAGACAACTTGCAAGAAGCTATTTCTGCATTGCAAGTATTAGGGTATCCTCAAAGAGAAGCCACTAAAGCAGTTTCTTCTTTTGATACGAGTGGATTAAGTGTTGAAGAAATAATCAGAAAAGGATTAAATTATTTTGCAAAAAAATAATAGTATGGAAGGTAAGAAATGAACGATAAAAACAAACCATTGGCATATAGAATGGCTCCAGAAAGCTTAGATGAATATGTTGGCCAAGAAGATATATTAGGAAAAGATAAAATGCTATATAGGCTCATAAAAGCTGATAGACTATCTTCAATAATTCTTTGGGGGCCAACGGGTTGCGGAAAAACATCACTTGCCAAGGTAATAGCTAAAACAACCAAGAATAGATTTGAAAAGTTAAATGCTGTTAGCTCTGGCGTTGCAGACATAAAAAGAATTGTTGATGATGCTCAAAATCTAATCATGACTCCATCTGGAAGAGTAGTATTATTTATAGACGAGATTCATAGATTTAATAAACTTCAGCAAGATGCGCTTCTTCCATATGTTGAAAATGGTACTATTATATTAATTGGAGCTACCACAGAGAATCCGTATTTTAGTGTTAATAAGGCTTTGATTTCTAGGTCTACAGTTTTCAGACTAAAAGAACTTGAAGTAGAGGATATTGTTAAGATATTAAAAAATGCATGTACAAATAAGAAAAATGGTCTTGGCGATTATGAAATAAAAATAGATGATGAAGTTTTGGAACTTATTGCTAAATTAAGCTCAGGTGATGTTAGGGTTGCACTAAATGCCTTGGAAACAGCAGCATTATCTACTAACATGAATGCGCTTCGGAGAAATAGAAATTACAAAAGATGTTGCGTTAGAATGTATTCAAAAAAAGAAAGTTGATTTTGATAAAAGCGGTGATTCCCATTACGATAACATTTCTGCATTTATTAAGTCGATGAGAGGTAGCGATCCGGATGCAACACTATTCTATTTAGCAAGAGCGATATATGCTGGCGAGGATCCAATGTTTCTAGCTAGAAGAATAGCAATTTGCGCAAGTGAAGATGTTGGGATGGCAAATTCTATGGCACTTGTTGTTGCAAATTCAGCTATGCAGGTAATCCATCAAGTTGGAATGCCAGAAGCTAGAATTATTTTGGCTCATGCCGCAACTTATGTTGCTAGGTCACCTAAGTCAAACGCTGCTTATTTGGGAATAGAGAAGGCTCTAAGTGATGTGGGAAGTGAAGACACAGGAACTATACCTTTACATATCAGAAATGCACCTGCAGAAGGAATGAAAGATGAGGGATATAGTGTAGGTTATAAATATCCTCATGACTTTCCAAATCACGAAGTCGAACAGCAATATTTACCTGACAAAATGCTTGGTACAAAATATTATGTGCCGGATGAAACGGAAGAAAAGCTTAAAAAGAAAAAGTAATTTAAAAAGAGATTAGTATTAAATGAAGTGAACCCCATTTAGTTCACAAGAAAAAAAGAGTACTTAAACAAGAAGTAGTTGATTTGCTACTTCTTGTTTTTTAATCTTCTAGTATTGTAGAACTCAAGTCTATCTTTAACCAAAGCTCCAAATTGTTCTAAACTTGTGATATTATTGTTATAAAAAGTTTCTTTC
>JAEEYG010000104.1 GCA_016291695.1 Clostridia bacterium
GAGTTCGAGTCTACAAGAGCAATGCTTATTAAGGCATTAGATCTAAGTTCTGTAATCAAAATTCCAACGAGACAATTAAGTTTAGGTCAAAGAATGCGATGTGAGATAGCAGCCGCACTACTTCATAAGCCCAAAATTCTATTTTTAGATGAGCCAACGATTGGTCTAGATGCAGTTTCTAAGATTCAGGTAAGGGAGTTCATCAAAAAACTGAATAGAGAGCAGGGGACGACAATAATTCTTACAACACATGATATGCAAGATATTGAGGCTTTGACAGATAGGATAATATTAATTGGAAAAGGTCAAAAGTTGTTTGACGGAAAACTATCTGATATCAAAAAGAAATATGACAATAATTCAAATAATACAGATGAGATTATTGCAAGCATGTATAAAGATATGGAATTAGTGTCATAGGCCGAGTATCTTAAAAACAAACGCACATTGAAAATTGAATATAGAAAGGAGAAAAAATGAGTAAATATTTATCATTTTTTAAACTGAGAGTAGCAGTTGGCCTTCAATACAGGTTTTCGGCTATTGCAGGCTTAGCAACTCAATTCTTTTGGGGACTGATGCTATTATTCCTTTACGAAGCTTTTTACAAAAATGGCATATCAACTCCATTTGAGTGGAAAGGGCTAGTTTCTTACATTTGGCTTGGTCAAGCATTCTATGCTATAGTCTTTTTTAGGTTGATTACTCCAGATATTTTTGACTCAATAAAAACAGGCCAGATTTCGTATGAAATGATTAGACCTTTAAACATTTATTGGATGTGGTTTGCAAAGATTTGCGCTCAAAGGGTTTCTGCATGCCTGCTTAGACTTGCACCAGTTATTATCTTCGCGGCTATACTTCCAAGCCATTATGCTCTTGGACTTCCAGCATCTTTTGGAGGATTTATACTATTCTGGATCACTTTGATTTTGGGAATGTTTATCTCAACAGCGCTTGCCATGCTAGTGTATATCTTCATGTTTTATACAACATCATGTACAGGACTATTTAATGCTTATGCAGCATTTGCAATTTTCTTGTCGGGAATGGACATACCAATAAAGTTTATGCCAGAATTGTTCCAAAATATATGCTATGCACTACCATTTAGGCTCTGCATGGATTTGCCAATGAGGCTATATATTGGAGACATCACAATCACAGAAGGTATGGTTTCGGTGCTATTGCAAATTACATGGATAATTGGATTAGTACATCTTGGAAACCATTTAATACAAAGAGTATCCAAAAAAGTTGTAGTTCAGGGGGGATAATATGGAGTACTATTTACACTCGATGATAATGTTTGTAAAAAGCGAGATGGAGTATAAGTCTTCTTTTATTATTACTATGATTGCAACAATGCTGAATACTCTGTCGGCAGTACTTGGTACAGTATTCTTGTTTCAAAAGTTTGGCAGTGTTGGAGGCTGGACAATTGAAGAAGTAATGCTAACGACAGGTATTGCTTTATTTGGTCATACTATTACTGAAATGTTTTTGCAAGGCTTTAATCATTTGCATCTAAAGGTGAAATCAGGCATCTTAGATCAAATGATGGTAAGGCCGAGAGGAATGCTGTTTCAAGTCATTTGTTCTGATTTTCAAATAAATAAAATTGGACGATTGATAGAAGCAGTGAGCCTAATAATATATGGGCTTTTAAATGTAAAAGTAGTTTGGAGTCCATATAAAATACTTATATTTATGCTAATGCTATTTGGAGTAATCGTACTATTTGCATCGTTATTAGTTCTAAAAGCAGCATTCTGCTTTTGGACGATTGATGGCATGGAGCTTATGAACATACTTCAAGAGGGAGGTAAGGAACTTTCGTCATATCCAATTTCGATTTACAAAGATTGGTTTGCAAAGTTCTTTACGTATGTAGTTCCATTTGGAATGGTGAACTACTTTCCGCTTGTCTATTTACTAGATAAGCAGGAAGCACCATTTTGGTACGGACTAACGCCTTTAGCTACAATACCATTTATGCTTTTGATGCTAGGCGTGTGGAAGATAGGTCTTAGAAATTATAAATCAGCAGGATCTTAGGGAAGACGAAGCTAGAAAGACGTACCAGTTGTAAACATATTGTATATAATTATAAAGGTAAAGAGTTAGTGCAATTATATTTTGAAAAAAAGTAAGAGTTTGATGGAGCTTGAGGAAGGAAATTTTGATTTATCAAAATTTCCAACTTCTAGGCGGGCGACCTTTTTTTCAAAATATTATTCACTAAGCTCTTTACCTACTGAAGTTTCTAACAAAATTTAAACGAATATGCTATTCTGCGATTTATAATCTATGGTATAATTCTAGACGGAGGGAACAATTATGGAACTTTCTAGAGAAAAATGGAATAAGACTTCTATTGCAGAATTTAATAAATACTTAGATAGCATAAAACGCCCAGATAAGATTGATTTTACAAAAAGAACAGTTAATACCAATATGAAAGTATTAGGAATTAACATTCCAACATGTAAAGATATTGCATCCAAGATTCATAAGCGGAAATTTTATGGAGTTTCTAAAATACAATGATTTCAAGTATCACGAAAACACGCTTGTTTCGGCATATGTTATAAACTACGTAAAAGACGTTAAAGAAAAAGAAAACCAGATTAATAATCTTTATCTGGATAACTGGGCAACTGTAGATTCTTTAAAATTTGACGTAAGAAAGCAAGAGCAAGAGTTTCTTGCCTTGTCTAGAAAATATGTTAAGAGTAAAGAACCGTTCAAAAGAAGAGTAGGAGTTAGAATTTTATTCTCATACACTTCAAGTGATTATCTAGTTGATGTATTTGAAATTATAGATTCACTAAAAGACGAGAAAGAATACTACGTTAATATGGCTGTTGCCTGGCTTTGCTGCGAACTAATGATAAAAAGTAGAGATGCTTTCTTAAACTATTTAGACCATCATAACTTGAATGATTTTACTTTAAGAAAAACAGTCTCGAAGTGTCAAGATAGCTTTAGAGTATCTGATAAAGACAAAAAAATGTTAAAAACATTTCTAAAATAAATAAAAAGAGAATCTTTTATAAAGATTCTCTTTTTTTATTCTTATTTTAATGGAATTTTAACAGTAAATACTGAACCCTTACCAAGTGTAGACTCGAAAGTAATATCTCCATTAAAGTTACCTTTAATTGTTGAATATGACATGTATAGTCCAAGTCCTGTTCCGTTTTTACCTTTTGTAGTGTACATTTCTTTGAATAGCTTTTCTTTGGTGTCATCATCAATTCCGCAACCTTCATCTGCAACTTTAAAGTATACAAACTGGTCATCAGAGTAGATATTAAATAGTATCTGCTTTCCAATTTCTCCATTATATGATTGAATTGCGTTTCCTATTAGGTTGTTAATTACCTGAATTAAACTATTGATATCTCCTGCAATTTTAAGAGTAGGGTCACATTCAATTGTGATTTGCAGTTCAACATTTGCGTGTTTTAACTCATGCTTCATCAGAATATCTACACGTTTAGATAAGTCATATACTGAGAATGCTTCAATGTTAGATGTGCTAAGCTGTGATGCTTGACCTTTAACTGTTGTTATAATATCCGACATATATGAAGTGTGAGTTTTAATTTTAGTAACCCAAGAAAGCATATCTTTTGCAATTTCCTTGTGGTCTTCTTTTGTAACAATCGGATTTTCGATTGAAGCAACATACTCTGATATCAGGTCTGTAAGACCTTCCGCAGCGCCTGAAATTGACATTATAGGTGTTTTTAAGTTATGGGCAATTCCACCAATCATCTGACCAAGTGATGCAAGACGTTCTCTTTCTATTAGCATTGTTTGACTGTTTTGAATCTCACTAATATATGCCTTTGAAAGTGATTGAACTTCATTAAACGAAACTACAAGTTCACCGATTTCATCATTTGATGTTACTGGCAAACTATCATTATACTTACTCTTTGCAACAATTTGCCTCATACCTTTTGAAACTGACTGAATTTCTTCAGCTAATGAGTTTGAGGTAAAGTGTAGCGTAAATAGGTTAAGAATAAATAGTGATAGCATTGATATACCTAATGAAATTAAAGCAGGGTAGGAGGTAAGCTCATACTTAATGCCTGCATAGTAATCTTGTCCAGCTATATTGACTTTAACTAATACACCTCTTATATCAAAGCCATAGTAATCATAAACAACTGAATCATCAACAATTGAAAACTCTTTTGTATACTTTTTCCAGAAATCACTAAACTTGTCTGTTATATCAACACCATTAGTGTCATGGTATGTATAGTCTGGATACATAATGTATATCGTTTTGTCAGGTTCCTCTTGTTCTAAACCTTTAAGCATAGTATTTACTTCGGAAACAGAGTAGAAGCTTTCGTCTTCGAGAATGTCACTTAGTTTTGTCTTATAGTATTTGTAGTACGATTCAGAGCTAGTATTAATTATTACAGAATAGCCAACCAAAGATGTAAACATCAAAGCAACTATTATAAGCGGGATTATTTGGTATCTCATTCTTGACATCAAGCTTGATTTTTTTGTAAATGAAGAAAGTGGAAGCTCAATTCTTGCAAGAATTTTAGAAAACTCTCTTCTAACATAAACTGATGTAAATGTTCCAATTACAATAATAAAAGAAGCATATACTATAAATACTTTTAATGTTGTGATTCCTACAAATCCTGTTGTGAATGCATAGAGGATAGGAACGCCTAAACTTGGAATAGTTATTTGCAGCATATATAGTTCATCAGGAACCTTAAAAAGCTTTTGTCGAATTTTAGTAAGCTTATCTATATCTGTGCCTTTTATATCTTCCTCAATGTTATTTAGGAAAGATAACTTGATGAAGACCAGTATAGCATAGGTGATGAAGATTATTGATGTTATTTCTACGAACTGCATGGTATAGTTTGCATGTTCTAGTTCCCACTGAAAGTCATTATTATAAGTGTTGTCAGGATAGTTAAGAATTTTAGGCTCCAGCGGGAAGAAAATTGCAAGTAGGCAAAGAATCATTACAAAGAATACCGACATTACTTTGAACTTTAAGATATTTTTCTTAAAAAAGTTCATCATATCAAAACCTCCTAGATTGCATATTTTATTGCTTTATTTCATTATTTTTAGCGTTTCATTAATGTATTCAAAATCAATTTGAGGCCATTTAAAATCAAGTTCTTCTAAATACTTATTTGTTATCTCATTACTTAAAATAACTGAAGGCATAAATCCAAGACCTTTTTTGCTATCTAAGTCATTAACTATGGCTTTTAGTGTGCCTTTAGCACTTTCGTCTTGAGCTAAGTCCTTTACTGTATCTAAGAATTCTTCAGATGGAAGCTCTTTTACATGAATCTTATTGTTTTCAAGCATCTTCAAGAAAGTCTTTATTGGCATAAACTTTTCGTTGAAAACATTATAAGTTTTGTAATCCATGTTATCTAGCTTCATAAGAAGAGTAACAGCTTTTGCACATAAATCAACAGGTGTAAATTCAAGTGTTTGATCTAACATGTCTCTTGGAATAATCTCGTTTGAAGCTATGAATTTAAGTATGTTATAAAATGCATTATCATCTCTGTTCTTTTGGAATAGGCCATCAGACATTCTTGCCGTAAGGTTTCCAACACGATAAATATTATACTTTAATCCTTTTTCTTTTCTTTCTAATATGGCTTTTTCAGCTTCAAATTTTGAACGAATATAAACATTTTCATCATAAATCTGTCCAATGTAAAAGTCATTTTCGGTAAATAACGTGTTTGGCATTGATTGTGATACTAAGTAGTTTCCAGAAACTCCCATTGTAGATACATGATGTAAATGTAAGTTGTAGTTTATACACATATCGGCTATGTTCTTAACAGCAGTAACATTAATTAACTCATGATCTTTGTAATCACCATAATACTTAACATTGGCTGCACAGTTTATGACTGCAGATATGTTTTTGCAAACATCTGCAAGTTCACCTTTTGAAAGACCAAGCTCTGGCTGTGTAACATCACATTCTAGTAGGATAATCCTACTTTCATCACAAATCTCGTTAGGGAAGAAGTACTTCCAAGATTCTAGAAATCTTTCTTTTGGTGATGCATTATCTTTTACTCTAACTGGACAATAAATTTTTGCTTTGGTTGTTTTAAGCAATTCATACAAAATGTGTATTCCTAAGTAACCAGTGATTCCAGAAAGTAGGTAACCTTTTTCATCAGGCTTTAATGCTAGCTTGTAATCATCGCTATGTTTTTCAACTAAGTCATTTAATTTATATAGCTCTGGTTTTTCTTCATACTTAAATGTAGACTTTTTGTCATCTATAAGCTTTGCAAGTAGCCTTGCAGTTCTTAATTGATAGAAATCTTGTGTTTTAAACTTCATGTTAAAAGGTATTAACATGGTTTGTACTTGAATTATTGTAAGTGAATCTGCTTGATAATTAAATATATCATCATCAACACCAATTTTAGGAACATTTAGTGATTCTTCCAAAGCTTTACAGATTATTTTTTCTGTTTCGGTTTCAGGTGCTATATATTCCTGCGTACTTGTAATAAACGAAGTAGGGGCAGGAAGCGCTTTCCTATCTGTTTTGTGATTTGGTGTTAACGGGAATTTTTCAAGTTGCATATAACTTGCTGGAACCATGTAGTTTGGAAGCTTTGTAAGTAAAAACTTATGTAAGTCATTTGGGCTAATCTCTTTTTCGGCAATATAGTACGCACATAAGAATTGTTTTTCATTTTCGTCTTTTCTTACTAAAACTACTGTCTTTTTGATTCCTGGGAATTCATTTATATGCGATTCGATATCTCCTAGCTCTATTCTATAGCCTCTAATCTTAACCTGATTGTCACTTCTTCCAAAGCACATTAGCTCACCATCTGGAAGCCAAGTTGCAATATCTCCAGTGTTGTAGATTATTTCGTCTTCATTATAAGGATTCACTACAAACTTTTCTGAAGTCAATTGCTCATTCTTATAGTATCCTTTTGCAACACCAGCTCCGCCTATATAAAGTTCTCCATGGCACCCGATAGGAAGTAGCTTTCTGTTCTCATCTAGCACATAGATTGTTGTATTTTCAATTGGCTTACCAATAGTTATTTCTTTTGCATTCGTAAGTTCTTTGAAAGTAGAGTATACTGTTGTTTCTGTTGGACCATATAGATTAAATATCCTTGCTTTTGTATATTCAGGTAATCCAGATAGAAAACTTGTAGGGAACGGCTCTCCACCTAGTATTATTTCTTTTAGGACACCTAAACACTTTAAATACTTAGAATCTAAGAATAATAACTGAATTCGAGAAGGTGTTGTAAGTATTTTAGTTATTTTTTCTTTTACTATTAAGTCATTAAGTAGAGCAGGATTTTTTTGCTCTTCTTCATTTGCTACTACAAGATTTAGGCCAAAAAGTAAAGTAGGGAATACTTCGAAAACGAATATATCAAAGCACATTGTAGTAACAGAAATTACTTTATTATCTGATGATGCAGTATAATCTAATCTTTTCTTCATGCTCTCTGCAAAGTTAAGCACAGAGTAGTTTCTGATCATAACAGCTTTTGGAAGCCCTGTCGTTCCAGAAGTGTACATTATGTACGAAAGTGATTCTGGATCATATTCTAGTTTTAGGTTTTCTTCAATCTTTTCTTTTGATAGTTCTGCATCAGTGATTATAAATGTTTTGGCATCTGTAGTAATGTTCTTTTTTAATTCGTTAGTTGTTATAATTAGCTTTGCCTTACTATTTTCAATCATGTAAGATACCCTTGATTCTGGGTATTCTGGCTCAATTGGCATATAAGTTGCGCCACATTTTAAGATTGCCATGATTGAAATAATAATATTTTCTCCTCTAGGAAGTAAAATACCTACAATATCATTTTTAGATACACCATTTTTTTGTAATTGTTTTGCTAATTGGTTTGCAAGACTGTTTAGTTCAGTATAAGTTAACTGCGTGTCTCCAAAAGTAACAGCAATGTTATCTGGGTGGTCAAGCACACCATTTTCAAATGATTGAATTATAGTTGAGTTTCTACTAAATGGTGCTTCTGTATCATTGAAATCTCTTAGAAGCTTGTTCTTTTCAGCAAGTGAAACGATTTCAATATCTTTGCATTTCAAGTCATAGTTTGAAAGCACTTGATACATTACTCTTTCAACTCTGCCATGAAGAGCATCAATTTCTTCTTCGGTGAAAATTTCGTTTTGATAATCGTAGTTTATTGATAAAACACCAGTATCGTTTGTGTCAGTGACGTGAATCATAAGTGACTCTAGTTGGTTATCTGCAGGTATCCATGTAACTTCAAACGGAATATCTATCTTATTTACTTCTGAACGAGCATTTTGATATGAATAAACAATATCAAAAAGTTTATCAGAAGAAGATGTCATCTCTTTAACTCTTTTTGAAATCTCTGAAAACGGATATTTTAAGTGTCTATATAGAGTCTTTTGATTTTTTGAAATGTCTTGAGCTCTTTGAACAAAAGTTTCCTCGCCATTATACTTCATAATAAATGGCATCGTTGTGATAAAAGTTCCAAATGTATTCTTTTCACGGAAATTGCTTCTGTTTAAAACTGGAGTGCCTAGAGTGAATAATTCTAGATTTAGTAGTTTGCTAAAGTATAGGGAATAGGCACTAAGTAAGAATGATGGTACTGTTGTAGAAAATTGTTCATTATAACTTTTTATTTTGCTCTGTATTTCTTTTGGTAGTTTAAACGTTTTTCTTGTAAAAGTTGTAGAACCATTGAAATTCTCTTTCTTAAGTGTCGTGAAATTATAATTCTCAGTAATCTGTTCATCCCAATATTCTTTGTCTCCAGAAAATCTAGCAGAGTCAGCATATTCTTGCTCTGATTTTATAAACTCTGTGTATGAAGGATATGTTATTTCATTAACATCTTCGCCATTTTTAAGTGCACGATATAAAGACATGGTCTCATTTGTATAAAGAGAAGTTGTCCATGCGTCGCAGATAATGTGGTGAAGGAAAGTGATGTATGCGCCTTCGCCATCTTCAAATCTATATAACTCGAAAGTGAATAACTTTGAATCTAATAACTCAATAGGAGAGGGAACAAGATTTTTAACTTTTTCCTCAAATTTCTTCTTTGTGATATCTATTATTTTGTAATCTTCAAATTTGTATTCTGATATATATTGATAAGGTTTATCGCCTTTTTTTGTTATTCTTAAACGTAAAGCATCATTTTTTTCAACTGTAAGATTAAATGCCTTAACTAATAAATCAAAATCAACCTTTTCTAATATTTTTACTGTACCGCCCATACAATTAATATTTGTATTAGGGTAAACCTGCTCAATTGACCAGATTGCCTTTTGCGGATTTGTTAATTCATAAAATTTCTTTTCCATATTACACCTCAAACTACATGTGACAAATGTCACAAAGATATAAGGACCAAAAATGCAAAAAGCGAAAAAAGCCCATATATCAATAAAATCTCAATAAAATTATATAATTAGGGCATGTCAAACTCAACTAAGCAACACAATTGTAATATTATTGATAAATTGTTGAGAAATAAGCCCCTTTAATTGACTTTTTGGCCCATTTTTTATAAAATTTATAGGAAATTTTAACATGGGAGTGTATTCGTAGCGGTGCATTCGTAATGGAATTTTCATAGCGGCGCACTGTAGCGGCGCTACTCTCGTGCGCCATATACTATGATAACGTAAACTAATCTGGCACACAAAATATCAAGGAAGTGAAAACATGGAATCTGAACAAAAAGAAAAAATAACTGAAACTGAAGCTAATTCTTCTGTAAACCAAGAAAATAAGGACATTTTAAATGCTTTTAAATCAAATAAACGAAAAGAAAAGATAAAGAAAATAATTAAAAGAACGTTCATTATCGCTGTAATAGTAGGAATATATCTTTTATTAAAATACGGCGGCAACAAAGCTCCTGTTGAAGAAGCCTTTAATTATGATGAACATGTTGCAACGATGGGAAGTATCGATGTTTCTGTAGAGGGTGACGGCGTAATTACTGCAAATAGTATTTATTCTATTGTTCCAAAAGTTACTGGAGAGATTCTTGAGGACTACGTTGAAACAGACAAATTCGTTAAAAAAGGCGAATTACTATACGTTATAGACTCAAAAGACATTAATTCTAGCATTAATCAAGCAAATCTTGGTGTTATGCAATCAAGTGTTTCAATCGAGCAGGCGGAGTCAAATTATAATATGATTCAAGACCAAATTGACGATTTGAAGATACTAGCAAATGCTGAAGGATATGTAGAAAACCTTAGAATAGAAAAAGGATCTTATGTATCTGCAATGTCTCAAATTTGTAACATCGCAGAAAAAAATGCATATGAAGTCGTTTTAAAATTCAGAACCTCAAACTCTAAAGATATAAAAATAGGTGATAGGGTATCTCTATTTTTCGTGGATTATTTTACATATATAGATGGTTCAGTTTCAAAAGTAAATGATAGTACATTACTTCAAGATACTGGAGCACAAGTTACAGAGGTTACTATTCATGTTAATACTGAAGGATACGATATTCAAAATGCTAGAGTGGAAGGAACAATATTCTTAAGTAATGGAATGCAAGTCCTAAGTGTTGACCAAGGATATGTCACACCACTTAAGTCAACGGTTGTAATAGCTGATTCTACAGGAAATGTTAAAGAATTGTTAGTAGACAATGGCACTTATGTTCATAAAGGTGATTTAATCGCTTCTCTTGAAAATTCAAATCTTAATAATCAGCTAAATAGTGCAAAGCTTTCTGTAGATAATGCTAAGATTTCAAAAAGAAATGCAGAAACTAATTTATCTTCAACAAGAAAGCAATTAGATAACTATAACATTACATCGCCGATCACAGGAAAGATTATTTATAAAAACCTTAAAAAGGGAGACGTTATTTCATCTTATCAGCAATCATCTTCAAATGTTATGGCTATTGTTGCAGATGTTTCAGTGATGAAATTTGAAATGCAGATTGATGAATTAGATATTACTAAGATTGATGTTGGACAAGAAGTTACAATTACTGTTGAAGCATTAGAAAATAAAGAATTTAAAGGAAAAGTTTCTAATATCAATAGAATAGGTATTAATTCGGCAGGAAGTACAAACTATATTATTACAGTTGAAGTGCCAGGAAATGATGAAATCTATTCTGGAATGTCTGTTGATGCAAATGTTAAAGTAGCTCATAAAGATGATGTATTATTAGTACCACTTACAGTTATTAGAAAGGGCGATGTTGTTTATAAAAAGTCATCTAATCCTGAATTTAAAGATGAAGACGTAAGTGTTCCTAAGGGATATGAAAAAGTTAAAGTTGAGATAGGACTTAATAATGGAGACTTCGTTGAAATTACTTCTGGACTTTCAAGCGGAGACGTTGTATTAGCTGACAAAACTACAGCAAGTGGAACATTTTCTTTGGAAAATCTTGGAAAAATGATGAGGGAAAACTAAAGGGAGTTTATTAAATGATTGATTTACAAGACGTATATAAAATATATGAAGTTGGTGACTCCACAGTTCATGCTTTAGATGGAATGAGCCTTCACATTGATGAAGGAGAATTCGTTGCTATTGTTGGTCAGTCTGGTTCTGGAAAATCTACTTGTATGAATATTATCGGCTGCCTGGATGTTCCAACATCTGGGAAATATATTCTTGATGGTATTGACGTTAGCACATTATCTGATGATGAATTATCATACATTAGGAAGCATAAACTAGGTTTTATATTTCAACAGTACAATCTTATTCAAAAATTAAATGTAATTAGTAATGTTGAATTGCCACTCATATATCAAAGAGTTCCAAAATCTGAAAGAGTTGAACGCGCCAAAGAGGCATTAAAGAGGGTTGGCCTTGAAGGAAAGGAAAATAGATATCCTCAGCAACTATCAGGTGGACAACAGCAAAGAGTATCAATCGCAAGAGCACTTGCTACAAATCCATCTGTTATTCTAGCGGATGAGCCGACAGGAGCACTAGATAGTAAAACAGGTGTCGAAGTTTTAGACTTAATTAAAAAGTTAAATGAGGAAGGAAATACAATCATATTAGTTACTCATGACAACAACATTGCAAAACAGGCAAAACGAATTGTTAGAATTCAAGACGGAAAAGTAATAGAAGATACAAAAAACTAAAATCATAAAGTAGAGTAGGAGGTGATAAATTGGATATTGCACAATCATTTATGCTAGCACTTAAAAGTATACTAGCAAATAAAATGAGAGCACTTCTTACCATGCTTGGAATCATTATTGGTGTTGCTGCAGTTATACTAATAGTTGGTCTTGGAAATGGTGTTACAAATAAAGTCGAAGATACTTTTAAAGAAATGGGATCGAATATCATAGTTGCTACTGCTTATGCACAAGACAGTACAAAGCATATTAAGATTGACAGTGTTGAAGAATTAGTTGAAAACGATAGCAATATTACAGTTTATTCACCTTACGTTCCTGCAACTCTTTCGGTTAAAGCAGGTAAAGAAGAAAAAAGATTTTCGGTAGATGGAGTAAATAGTCAATATATTCCTTTAAGAAGTAAAAAACTAGAAATTGGCAGAGGAATAGAGTACATTGACGAAAAGCGCTTTCAGAAAGTTTGCGTTCTTGGATATCATACGATGACAGACTTGTTTGGAAAAGATGCAGATCCTAATGAAGTTGTTAATCAGATAGTAAAAATTGGCGGTACAAAATATAGAATTATTGGTGTATTAAAAGAGATTTCTAAGTCACAATTTAGTGATGAAGATAACATGATATTGATTCCATATACTGTGGCTCAAAGAGAATTTAATCAAAAATACATAACTACATGGTATTTCTCATACTTAGATAAAGAGTCATCTAAAGATGCAACAGACGTTATAGATAAGTTCTTCTTAAATATCTTTAATGATACAGATAAGTACATTATTATAGATGCACAGAGTATTATGGATAATATGAATGATACGATTAATACAATTAAAATGGTGCTTGTTGCCATAGCTGGAATTTCTCTTTTAGTTGGTGGAATTGGAATTATGAACATTATGCTAGTTTCGGTAACTGAAAGAACAAGGGAGATTGGAATCAGGAAGGCGATAGGGGCAAATAAAAAAGACGTTCTAAGACAATTTGTTATAGAGGCAATTACTACCTCAGTAATTGGAGGAGCACTAGGAATAATACTTGGGATAATGCTAGTTGGTTCTGTTTCAAAAGCATTTGATATTAATGGTACAGTAAATATTGACTCAATCCTAATTGCAAGTGGTATATCGGCATTTATAGGAATAATATTTGGATACCTTCCAGCAAATAAAGCAGCCAACCTTCATCCAATTGATGCTTTAAGATATGAATAAAAAACAACTCTAGTAAAATACTAGAGTTGCTTTTTTATTATTAACAAAATTACTCAGCTGGTTGCTCTTCTACTACTTCTTCAACTTCGCCTTCTGGTGCTGGATTTGTAAGACTCTCGATAATAGCGTCTTTCTCCTCAAGCATAGAATTTAAATCAGCGATTAGTTCGTTGTTGTTGATTGAACCTTCAGAAACTTTCTTAACAAGAGCTGTGATAGTTTGAGTCTTTTCTTCGCCTCTCTTCTCTAAACGAGTAATAGTTGCTTGAGCATCAGCTAGTGATTTAGAAGCAACGCTTAATTTAGAATTAAGAGTGAAAATCCATGTACAACTAACAATTATAACTAATAGTAGAACAATAAACCATATGTTCATTTCAAATACTCTCTTTTCTTGTTTTTCTCCTTCAGCCATTAATTTCACCCCCCTTTGAGTGTTTCATCATAAGTTAGATTGTCACATAAATATGAGACAACACAATATTTACAAGAAAATTATATTATTATAAAGTCAAAATGTAAACTAAAAGTGTTGGAAATAATATTAAGTTTGAGTTACGCAAATATTACATTGAAATGATACTTGGCTTTTTATATTTGATATTTACTATGTCTAATATGTTGTAAAAATAAACGTAATTTAGTATTATAAAGAGGTATAAGTATTTGATTTGTGTCACTAGGAGTTAAAATGAAAACGATTATTATTCTAATTACAAAAATTCTATATAAAATTGGAAAACTAATAAACAAAGGCAGTAGTATGCCAGGGAAGATAGCTCTTAAGCTATGTCCTAAAATCTTAACTAAAGTTAAACTACCTAAAGAGATTATTATGGTTACGGGGAGTAACGGCAAAACTTCAACTACAGAGCTTATCTATAACATTCTTACGCAAAATGGGTACAACGTTGGTTGTAACTTAGAAGGCTCTAACCAAACAGAAGGGGTAGCCACAATGATTTTAAACAATTGTAGCTTAGGTGGGGTAGTTAGAAAAGATGCTTTAGTTATTGAAAGCGATGAAAGATATTTAAGACATACATTAAAACACTTCAAACCGACTTACTTGGTTATTACTAACTTATATAGAGACCAAATGACTAGAAATGGAAATCCAGAACATATTTACAACATTATTAAAGAAGCAGGACTAGACGATATTCATCTTGTGTTAAATACGGATGACCCACTATCTTCATTATATGGCTATAAAAGAGATAATGATACTTACTTTGGAATAAACAAATGTGAGGCATCGAGCGAAGAGTTTTCTGGAGTTTATAATGATGGCGTGTATTGCCCAAACTGTAAGCACAAAATGACATATTCATATTATAATTTTGCGCATTTAGGTGGATATTTGTGCAGTAATTGTGGCCACGAAAGAAAGAATCCAGATTTTGCAGTTACTAGCGTTGATTTAATAAATGGTAAAGTTAAGATTAACAATGAACTAGAGATTAATCTTTCTCTTAGGAGCTTCTACTTTGTTTATAACATTCTTTCCGCCTATGCAGTTGCTAGCTTGCTTGGAATAGAGAAGAGAAAAATTGCAAATTCATTAAGCGATTATGTTATGAAAAATGATAGGGTTCAAAAGTTTAATATTAATGGAGCGGAGGGAATGCTTCTTACATCAAAACATGAGAACTCTATTGCATACAACCAATCAATAGATTACATAGTTAAAGAAAACAAGTCTTGCATGGTTGTTGTTATTGTTGACCAAATATCAAGAAAGTACTACACATCTGAAACATCATGGATTTGGGACATTAATTTTGAGAAGTTAAATGCAGATTGTGTTACAAAAGTAGTTTTAGCAGGTGTGTATGTTCACGACTTGATTTCAAGGTTTAAGTATTCAGATTGTGATGAGAGTAAAGTAGTTTCTTTTGAAAACTTAGACGATATGATGAAATATGTTAAAGAAAACGCAAAAGAGAATATTTATCTTGTAACGTGTTTTACAGATAGAAACAAGTTTTTAGATAGGATATAAAAGAGGTGTAGTATGAGAATTAACATTTTACACTTGTATTCAGACCTTATGAATTTATATGGAGATTATGGAAATGTTAGCATTTTAAAGTCTAGACTTATAGATCAAGGTGCAGAAGTAAATGTCGTTTGCAAAACAATTGGAGATGAAATTAGCTTTGATGACACTGACTTTGTGTATTGCGGAGCTGGAACAGAATCTAATTTGCTACTTGCACTAGAAGATTTGAAAAGATATAAAGAAGACTTTATTAGATATATAGACTCTGGTAAGCCATGTTTGTTTACTGGAAATAGTATGGAGATGCTGGGAAAGAGTATTTCTTCGGAAACTAGCACTATAGAAGCTTTTTCAGTTTTTGGTTATGAAGCCAAAAAAGAAAAAGAGCGAATTATTGGTAATGTGATTATTAAGTCGGATGCTTTTAATGAAAAAATAGTTGGTTTTGTTAATAAGCAGGCAACTATTAAAGACGATTCTTCGATATCAGGTATAAATATATATAACTCAAGTCACATGGAAAACAGTTTTTACGTAAAAGAAAGCTTAATTTCAACATATATCACAGGACCAATTTTAGTAAAGAATCCAGAGCTATTAGACTTTTTTGTTAAATCTATAATAAGTAAAAAAGATAGTAATTATGAGATTAAGAAAATTGAGTATCCTAATGAAGACTTAGGGTACAAACAGGCTTTGATTAATTTGGAAAACAATATTGGATAAAAGCAAAATCCTTATAGAAGGGAAGGAGTACTAATGAGAAAAATAGCAAAAACAACGAATCTTACAATACTTAGTTTCCTTGCGCTTGTAATTGCACGGAGCGTTGCTACTAAACTTGCCTATAGCAAATAAGGCACCACATAATTTTTTTGATTCGTTATTTACTTCTACAGCATCAGTTTGCGTAGCAGGTCTTTCGACGGTTGTACCAAAATTTCAATTTACTCTATTTGGCAAGTTAGTTATGCTTGTGCTTATGCAAATTGGAGCACTAGGTTTTATTTTTGTTGTATCTACTGCAATTTTAATTATTAAGAGAAAGCTTACTTTTAAAGATTCAATAAATATTGGAACAGCTTTAGGAACTCCGGAAGACTTAAAAAATATACGACCATTAATTAGAAGAATTGTGGTGTTTACGTTTATATCGGAATTAGTTGGAGCAATCATTTTAGGTTTTAGATTTGTTCCTATGTTTGGAGTGAGCGAGGGAATACTTCAATCAGTTTTCACTTCTATCTCTAGTTATTGTAATTGCGGATATGATATTTTAGGTTCAAATAGTTTAGTTGAATTTGCAAATAATCATGATTATTTGGTTCTTGGAGTATGTGCAGTTTTAACTCTATTTGGAAGTCTTGGATTTATAGTATGGAATGAATTGTACGAGAAATTAAAAATGAAAGTTCAGAATAGACTTTCTTTTAGTAAAGTTATTCATTCTTTGAGTGTACACACAAAACTTGTGCTAGTTATGAATTTAGTAATGATTGTATTTGGAACAGCCATTTTTCTCTTGATAGAAAAGAACAATGTTGGAACTATAGGTAATTATAATTTACTTGATAAAATCTTGATTTCGCTTTTCCATGGAATTTCAGCTAGAACAACTGGTATGGCTGGGCTTAATCTTGCTGGAATGACTAATAGTGGAAAATTCTTTACTATTATATTAATGATGATTGGCGGGGCTCCACGGAAGCACAGCAGGTGGTCTTAAGACGGTTACAGTTGGTGTGCTTGTGCTAGTTGTTTTAAGGTTTGCATCAGGTAACAAAAATGTAAATGTATTTAATCGTGAAATATCAAATGATACTATAAAGCAAGCAATAACTATCTTGCTAACCGCTATGTTTATTGTGTTTGCTGGAACTATAACAATTTCTATTTTGAATCCAAATGTTGATTTTATAGATATAGTATTTGAAGTTTCTTCGGCGTTAGCAACTTGTGGATATTCGCTTGGAATAACAAATTCGCTTACAGCGTTTAGCAGGTTTTTACTAATTGTAATAATGTTTATTGGACGTGTAAGTACAGTTACGATGACTATGGCAATAGCAGGTAAAAAGTTTAAACAAAATAATCTTATCAATTATCCTAAAGCAGATGTGAGATTATAAGACGTAAAGGGGAGTTTATTATGAAAAAGAATATTGAGCAAATTGCAGTAATCGGGTTGGGAAGATTTGGCATGCAGGTTGTTAGACAACTTGAAAAATATGATTGTGATGTTTTAGCAATTGATGAAAGAGAAAGCTTAGTTGAAGAAGCTGTTCCTTATGTTACGAAGGCAATGCAAGTAAATGCACTAGACCAAGATGTGCTTCTTGCGGCCGGGATAAAAGATTTTGATACCGTAATAATTGGAATAGGAGAGAACTTGGAGTCGAGTCTTATGATTGCCCTTACGCTAAAAGACTTAGGTATACCTAGAATAATTGCAAAAGCAAAGGATGAGAAACACGTTAAGCTTCTTGAGATGATAGGAGTTAATCAAATTGTTCAACCAGAAATTGATTCTGCAAATAAACTCGTTAATAGCTTAACTACAACGTACATAAAGGATAAATTGGCACTTAGCAAAGACTTTAGCTTAATTGAAATTAATGCACCTTCTGCTTGGGTTTCAAAAAGCTTTGGAGAACTTGCATTAAGGCAAAAGTATTCTTTTAATGTTGTTTGTGTTAAAAGAAATGATGAAGTATTATTCCCAACAGCAAGTACAACTGTTGAAGAAAATGACACGCTAATGATTATGGCATCTGATAAAAATTTGGAATCTCTAAACAGATTGTTCTAGGGACCAGCCGTCCATTTTGAACAAATTTTGTTAAAATTAGTTGACATATTTGGAGGTTTATGTTATAAAAAACAAGACAAATATGAGTTTGTCTCGAGATTTACACTTTAATCTCGAAACCATCTGTGCTTCTCGAGAAAGGAGAATGACCATGAAGATCATCGCCAAGAAGAACAAGAACTCCATTGTTGAGAAGAAGCTCAACATCGGTGGCCAGGATCCCTGCTGCGGCGGCCGCGCGTAATCCTTCGGGAATTCACCGCATCGCCACAACAAATATCGTCTGAACAAGCCAACGGCGCTGCCAAGTAGTACGTCAGATGGTATCACAACGTAACTAGCACGACCTACGAAGGAGAAATTATTATAATTTCTCCTTCATTTTTTATAGAATTTTGAAAGATGAAAGGAGATTCAGTAATGAAGTGGTCTATGTTCATTTTCAAGGTTGTTGCTAATGGTCAGGTCCTGCTCTACAACACTTTCAACTATGCGATTGTGGTTTTCGAAGAAGAAGTCTATAACCGCATTGCCGGTATGATTGAGAGCGGTCAGATTGAGGACTGTGAAGAAATCACGGCTCTCAAGGAGCAGGAATTCCTTATTGATAAGGATCTCGATGAGCAGGCTCAGTTTTTGAGCATTCTCAAGGAAGAGCATGATAACGACACTCGTATGTGCCTGCAGGTTCTTACTACTACTGGGTGTAACTTCAAGTGCCCTTACTGCTATCAGGAAGGCATTTGCCGTGAAGAACGGATTTCCAAGGAGACTATTGAGACTCTGTATGATTTTCTCGACAAGTACATTTCCGTCAACAATAAGATTAAGAAAATCTTTCTGATTCTCCACGGAGGAGAACCCACTACCAACTGGAAGCATGTGCCTGATATCTTCGACGTGATTCGGCGTATCTGCGCGAAGTATGACATCGAATTTGACACGCAGATTATCACTAATGGCTACCTGCTCGATGAAGAGAAGATTAATCTGCTTGTTGCCAATAACTTGAGGAATATCCAGATCACTATCGATGGCGTTGGGTATGTCACTGACCATCGCAGGCTTGCGAGGAATGGTGCTCCTACCTTCAATAGGATTATCGAGAACATTCACAAGATTCTTGCTACTGACACTACTGGAAAGGTTCGTATCCGTATCAACTATGACAAGGAAAATGCGGATACTGTTCCTGACACCATTGATTTCTTGGCAAAGGAATTTCCTGATGAGCGCGTTGAAGTGACGCTTGGATACATTACCAAGACGATGGATTCTTTGGAGTCGAATCCTTACATCAATAAGTATGGAATCGAGCTTTCCGAACTCGTCAGGTATTATCCTACGTTCCACCGTAAGCTTCGCGAAGCGGGATTTTCTCCTGAGAATCTTCTCATCTTTGATGGCCTTTGCGTTTCCAAGATGCGTCACAACATGGTGATTTCGCCTACGGGTGAAATCTACAAGTGTCCTAGTGGCGTTGGGATTTCCAGTTTTGTCGAGGGAAACATTCACGACTTCCCGACCGAGGTTCCGGATTACCTTTTCTATAAGCTCTATGATTACTGCTTTGAGCAGAGGTGCCCGTTCATTCCGCTTTGCCAGACTAGCTGCCGTTTTCTTGCTGCCGCAAAGAATGGCGCTGTCGACAGCATTGACTGCAAGCGCGAAGCTCTTGAGCAGGTTAACGTGGAACTTCTTAAGGATCAGTTCATGACCTAAGGGGGTGTTAATTATGTCCTATGACATTCGAGGCTTAACCATTGAGCTTCTTGGCGGAGGACTTTTGGTTAAAGATCTTTCTTTCAGCATTAACCCTGGTGACCGGATTGCCATTATTGGCGAAGAAGGTGTAGGAAAGTCTACCATTCTTAAGGCCATTATGGGAGACAGGTCTATCGAAGAGTATGTCAAAGTTTCTGGTCAGGGAATTAGCAAGAGCGTTCATGTTGCCTACTGCGAGCAGATTCTGAGTTCTGACTGGTCAGAGTGCACTCCCATGGAGTATTTGCTGAAGCGGACTCCTGCTAGTGAGGAAAACTGGGAGCTCTATAATGACTTAGGAACTATCTACCAAATCTGTGACGACATTTCTCTAGATAGAGCAATCATTGAAGGCGATAGGATGGTCTCGACTCTTAGCGGAGGAGAAAAAGTTAAGCTTCAAATCTTGAAGTTGCTTGTTTATCCTCACGATTTGTTTCTTCTGGATGAGCCGACTAATGATCTTGATCTTGCAACGCTGGAGTGGCTTGAGAATTTTATCAAGAACTGCCCGCAGCCTGTTGTGTATATCAGTCATGATGTTAAGCTTTTGGAAGCGACAGCAAATCGTATCTTGCACATTAATTATTCGCGCAATCGTAGCAAAGGAGAGTGCCTCCTTGAAAACGTGGGCTACACTGAGTTTGTTCAGAAGCGCGAAAAATCAATGGCAAGGCAAGAGCAGACTGCACGACTTCAGGCAAGAGAGTATAGGGAAAGACGTCAAACTTTGAGTGGCATCAAAAGTGCCGTGAGAAGTGAGCAAATCAAGAACCATGATCCTTCTAGTCGGCGACTTCTTAACAAGAAGATGGCAAATGTTCTGGCTCAGGAAGGAAGGCTTCAGCGCTTCGAAGAGAGTATGGAGCATATGCCGCAGTACGATGAATACATGGTCTTGAACTTTGTGAATGACTCTTCTAACCCTAATACCAAAGTTGTTCTGAGTGTTGTGATTCCTGAACTTTCCATTGATGGACAAGTCTTAAGTCATGACATTAAGCTTGAGATTATCGGAAATCAAAAGGTTGCTATCATGGGAAGAAACGGGGCCGGAAAGTCTACTTTGCTTAAGGAAATCTACAGAACTCTGACTGAGTCTGAAAGGGAGATTAAGGTTGCTTATATCCCTCAGAACTACGATGAGTACTTCATCTTGTCGGAGACACCTGTAGAATTCTTGAGGCATAAGATTGATGAATCCACATTGATTCAGGAAGGCATTTCTGTTGAAACGTATCTTTCGGTTTTGAAGTTCTCAAGGGAAGATATGCTTAAGCCGATTCGTGACTTGAGCTATGGGCAGAAAGTGAAGCTCATTTTGCTTGACTTGACGCTTAATTCGTACAATCTCTTGATCCTTGATGAGCTTACGAGAAACCTTTCACCGCTATCGATCACGGTTATCAATGAGCTGTTTAAGAATTTCCCTGGTGCTATTCTTGCAGTTTCACACGACAGAGCTTTTCTGGATGAGGTTATGGATAAAAAGCTTGTTTTGACCGAGAACGGTCTGAGCGAAGAATAAGCTTTTAAGATGGCTAATATTTATTTTAGCCATCTTTTTTTGTATAATATTTTAGAGAAGATGAGGAGGCTTAATATGAAGATACGGAAGAAACAATTATGATTTAGTTTTAATCGGTGAAAAACATGGTATCAAAGAAAACTTTGATATATATTTGGAGCATATAAAAAGATTTAAGCCTAATGATAATAATACTTTGTATATTTTATTCGAAACTGGTATTTCAGCTGGTCTATACATTAATGAGTATATTCATGGAAATGAAGTGTTTGATATAAACGATTTCGTAAAAAGCTACAAAGGCACAATGCTTGGTAGTATTGAGTTTGCAGATTTTGTTAGGAAACTAAAGAAATATGTAAGCAGAGTGAACTATAAAGTAGAGTTTTATGGGATAGATTTGGAATATCAAAGATTTGTGACTGATAAAATGCTAGATTACATTGGTGACCTGCCAATTTCAAAAGCAATAAAGAAAAATTTGAAAAATACAGAATTAATAAATAATTATGATGACGAAAAATATGGAAAATATAGAGAAAAGTTTCTTTTTCAAAACTTTAAAACTATTATTGACTATATAGGGTTAGATAAAGATTTTGCTAATAGTAATATAATTGGTTTTGTTGGCGCATGGCACGTTAGAGAATTTGAAAAGAGCGAGTCATTGGCTCAAATGATAAGAAGAATATTAAAAAAGAAAGTCCTATCAATCGAGACTTTGTATAAGTATTCACGAAGAACAGTTAAAGAAGACGGCATTTTTAAAGTAGTTAAGGTTAATGATGAATTAGAAGAATCAAATTATAAAAAATTCGGGACTTATTATATTAGCAAGGAAAATGATTCAATTGGAACTTATTTATTGAGCAATTGCCATAGCTTAAAAATGCTTAAATGAGTGCCAAATGGTTGACATATAGAGGTTTTTATTATAAAAGTATGTAGCGTTCAAATCCTTTTTGAATCTCAAACAAATTTTTTGGAGGGATGGATATGAGAAGCTCTGTTGGGACTATTTCTATTGGTGTGCGGGCTCCTATTATCAAAGAGGGAGACGACTTGGCGGAGATTGTTGCTAGGAGTATCGTTAGTGCAAGCACGGAATTCGATATGCCCATTGAGGAAAAGGATGTCATTGCTGTCACGGAATCTGTCGTGGCTAGAAGCCAGGGAAACTATGTGACGGTTGATGACATTGCTAGAGAAGTTCATGAGAAGTTTGGCAATTCGAAGGTGGGTGTTCTTTTCCCAATCTTGAGTCGGAACCGCTTTGCGATGATTTTCAAAGGAATTTGCAGGGGGGCAAAAGGTGGAGTTGTTTTGCAGCTTAGTCTTCCTGCTGATGAGGTTGGAAACCATCTGATTTCTGACGAAGAATGGTTTTCCAAGGTGGATGGTAATTTCTCGCTTATCACGGAAGCCCAGTACAGAGAGCTTTTTGGCTATCCTAAGCATGAGTTCACCGGCATTGACTATGTGGAGTACTACAAGAGTATTGCTAAGGAAGAAGGGTGTTCGATTACCGTTGTTTTTGCGAACAATCCTTCAAACATTCTGTATTTTGCTGGACACGTTCTTTGCTGTGACATTCACTCCAGGTTTGTGTCGAAGAATGTCATAAGGAAGCGCAAGGAGTGCATTTCTGTGTACAGCCTTGATGAGCTTTGTACGAAGAGTGTCAATGGTTCTGGATACAATGCTCAGTATGGTCTTTTGGGAAGTAACAAGTCTAACGAGGAAAGGCTTAAGCTGTTCCCGAGAGATGCTGGCGAAATTGCGCAGAAAATCAAGAGCAAGATTAAGGAGCTTACTGGCGTTGAGGTCGAAGTCATGATTTACGGTGATGGAGCTTTCAAGGACCCTGTCGGAAAGATTTGGGAACTTGCGGATCCTGTTGTATCTCCTGGCTACACTCCTGGAGTGCTTTCTGGCAGACCGAATGAGCTTAAGCTCAAAGCCCTTGCAGACGGCAAGTATGCCGATTTGACGGGTGACGTTTTGAATGAAGCGATTACCCATGAAATCAGGCACAAAGGCGGAGACCTGGTTGGCAGCATGGAGTCTCAGGGGACTACGCCGAGGCAGTACACCGATCTTCTTGGCTCGCTTGCTGACTTGACGTCCGGCAGCGGAGACAAAGGAACCCCGATAGTTTGGATTAAGAACTATTTCAGAAACTACGCTGATTAAAATTCACGTGGAGCCCGAACGGGCTCCATTTTTATGTCCTCAAAAAGGACAAATTCTGTTGTAAATAAGTGTGAAAAAATGTATAATATCGGTAATCATTTGTAGTATTTTGGCAATTTTGTTGCCAAACCGGAAAGGAAGGATTTATGAATAAAAAATGGGAAGCATATGAAAAAGATGAAGCAGAAATAAAAAAGATTTCTGAGAATAATAATATTTCAACATTGCTTTCTACAATCCTGTACAACAGAGGAATCAAGGATTCAGATATTAAGAAGTTTTTAAACCCTAAGCTTGAAGACTTATACGAACCATTTTTGTTTAAGGACATGGACAAAGCTGTCGACAGAATTTGTAAAGCTATAGATAGCAAAGAGCATATCACAATTTATGGTGATTATGATGTTGATGGAATTACAAGTACAGCTATTCTTGTTCAGTTTCTTGCATCTCGTGGTGCAGTAGTAGACTATCATCTTCCAAATAGATTAGTTGAAGGTTATGGACTTAACAATAGTGCGATTGACGACATTAAAACTCGCGAAACTACGCTTTTAATTACTGTTGATTGCGGAATTTCGGCTTATGACGAAGTAGAGTATGCCAAGTCACTTGGAATTGATGTAATCATTACTGACCATCATGAGTGTCCTGCACAAATACCGGATGCAATAGCAGTAATTGATGCCAAAAGACCAGACAATACATATCCATGCGCATTTCTTGCAGGCTGTGGAGTTAGTTTTAAATTAGTTCAAGCAATTTGCAAGACTTTATCTCTTCCAGACGAGGAGTATTTAAAGTTTTTAGATATTACTGCACTTGGTACAATCGCAGATATTGTTCCACTATTAGATGAAAATAGAATTATAGTTAAATATGGTTTGGAAGCAATTAAAAAGACTTCAAACATAGGACTAAAGTCGCTAATAAATGTTTCTGGTGTCAAATCAATTGACTCAACTAGTATTTCATTTGGATTGGCTCCTAGAATTAATGCTTGCGGAAGAATGGGAAAAGCAGACTTGGCTCTTAAAATGTTGCTTACAAATAGTTTCAAAGAGGCAAACGAAATTGCAAACGAGCTTCAAAGAATGAATTTTGAAAGACAAGAAATTGAAAGAGGAATTCTAAATGAAGCATTAGAGCAAATAAATCGTGAGCACTTAGACAAAGACAAAATAATTGTTTGTGGAAGTGAGAATTGGCATCATGGTGTAATCGGAATAGTTTCATCTAAGATTACAGAAACGTATTACAAACCTTCGATTTTAGTATGTTTTGAAGGCGATGAAGGTAAGGGTTCTGGAAGAAGTGTTGATGGTTTTGATTTACATTCAGCACTCCTATACTGCGAAGAATATCTTCAAAAGTATGGTGGCCATGAGATGGCAATAGGATTGACACTTAAAAAATCAGATTTTGAGCAATTCAAAAAGATACTTAACGATTATGCAAAAGATAAGTTGCCTAACGAAGCTACACCAGTTGTTAAGTATGATTGTGAAATCACAAGTAAAGATATTACTATGGACACAATTAAGGAGCTACGTCTTCTTGAACCTTATGGTGAAGCAAACCCAACGCCATTGTTCTTATATAAAAACATTAGGGTAGATAGTATTAGAACACTATCGAACGAAAAACATTTAAAGTTAAATATTAAAGATGAGCATAGAATTTTTTCTGCAATTGCTTTTAACATGGGTGACAAAAAGAACTATATAAAGATGGGTGAGAAGGCAACGATTATTCATTCGCTTGAAGTAAACACATATAACGGAGTAAACATGATTCAATTAAATATAAAGGACATAAAGAAGAGCATCTAAAAAGAGTACATTAGATTAGTAAAAGGAGGTGTGTATATGGTTACGATTCAAGACGTTACGTTCAATGCAAAGAAGTATAATAAACATTCTAATTCAAAAAAGATTTTATCTGCATACGAATTCGCAGAAAAGGCTCATGGCAATCAACTTAGAATGTCTGGTGAACCATATATCATACATCCTCTAGAAGTTGCATATATTATTACTACATTACAATTAGATGATGATTCAATTTGCGCCGCTCTTTTACATGACGTTTTTGAAGACACAGACGTTTCTCATGAAGAGGTTAGAGAAAAGTTTGGAGAAGATGTCGAAAAACTTGTCGATGGTGTTACTAAACTTGGCAAATTATCTGCACAAACGTTTATAGATAAAAGAGAAGAGCAAGTTGAAAATTATAGAAAGTTCTTCATGGCAATGGCAAAAGATATTCGTGTACTTATGATTAAGCTTGCGGATAGACTCCACAACATGAGAACATTAAAACATCTTACTGATGAGAGAAAAGTTGCTAATGCAAAAGAAACTCGTATGCTATACGCGCCACTTGCAAATAGGCTAGGTATCTATTCTATAAAGTGGGAATTAGAAGACTTGTCATTTATGTATTTGGAACCAGAAGCATATTTTGAACTTGCAAAAGGTGTTAAGTCTAAAAGAGAAGAAAGAGAAAAATTCATTAATGAAATAATCGAAGAACTTAAAGAAAAAATGAAAGAGGCTAAGATTACAGCAGAGATTTATGGCAGACCAAAGCATCTATGGAGCATATATCGAAAGATGCAAAAAGACAATAAAACCTTAGACCAAATATATGATCTTTTCGCACTTCGAATAATCGTTAATTCAGTTAAAGATTGCTACGCTGCACTTGGTTTTGTTCACGAAATGTACAAGCCAATGCCGGGTAGGTTTAAAGACTATATTGCAATGCCAAAACCAAACATGTACCAGTCACTTCATACTACATTAATAGGCAGAAATGCAGTTCCTTTTGAAGTTCAGATTAGGACATGGGATATGCATAGAGTTGCTGAATATGGTATCGCAGCTCACTGGGCATACAAAGAAAAGGGTGCTTCGGTATCCGTTTCGGATGATAAGTTGTCATGGCTTAGAGAAACACTTGAATGGCAGAGCGAAACAAATGATGATAAAGAATTTATGAACACCTTAAAGTTTGATTTGTTTGATGAGGAAGTATATGTATTTACTCCTGCTGGAGACATTAAAGCGCTTCCTGCTGGTTCGACTCCAATTGACTTTGCTTATTCAGTTCATGAACAAGTTGGACACAAAATGGTAGGAAGTAAAGTGAATTCTAAAATCGTTCCAATCACGACAATGCTTAAAAATGGTGACATAGTTGAGATTATTACTTCGGATAATTCAAAAGGTCCATCTCGTGACTGGATAAAGATGGTTAAGACTACGTCTGCAAGAACAAAGATTCAAAACTTTTTCAAAAAAGCATTAAAAGAAGAGAATACTGCAAGAGGAAAGGAAATGGTTGAAAAAGAGCTTAAGAGAATTGGCATACCATTTAGCGACCTTTTCAGAACAGAATGGCTTGAAGAAGTTTTGCAAAAGTATAAATATAATACACTAGAGGATGCTTATGCAGCTATTGGATTTGGAGCAATATCGCCATTAAAAATAATAACAAGACTTTTAGAGGAATACAAAAAAGAAAATCAAGATATTGAAATTGATAAGAAAATTGAGGAATTAAAGCAAGTTAAGTTAGATAATAGACCTAGAAGTTCTAAAAACGGAATTATAGTAAAAGGAATTGAAAATTGCTTAGTAAAACTTGCTAAGTGTTGTAACCCACTTCCTGGAGATGAAATTGTTGGTTACATTACAAGAGGTAGAGGCGTTTCAATTCATAGGGCTGACTGCACAAATTGTAGAAACTTAATTAACAATGAACAAAGGTTAATAGACGTTGCATGGGAAAAGGAAGTTAAGGCTTCGTTTGTTACTGAAATTGCTATTTATGCAAATGATAGAAACGGCTTATTAGCAGATATTACAGTTGCACTTTTAGAGGTTAAAGCTAACATTATTTCAGTTAATGCTAAAACTACACAAAATAGAGTTGCTATTATTACTATCGGTTCCGAAGTAGAGAGCATCGATCAGCTTAATAAAATTATTAAAGCTTTAAGAAAAGTTGACTCTGTATATGATGTTCAAAGAAGTAAATAGAAAAATAAAAGAACTTGGAAATTTCCAAGTTCTTTTTGGTACCGGTGGTGGGACTTGAACCCACACGGTTTCCCGCATGATTTTGAGTCATGTGCGTCTGCCATTCCGCCACACCGGCATAAGACTTAATACTTGCCAATTATAGCATGAATTGAGGATGCTTGCAACAGAAAAATGAGTATATGCCACATGTCTTAATAATCTAATTATTGTCAATAATGGGCGATAATGATAATATAAATAGTAGGGAATTATGCTATTTTTAAAGGTGGTTTAGACTATATGGCTTATTCTTTTTTAGGACCTGAAAAATTTCAGAATGAAAACTATAGAAAAATATCAGAGGCACTACTAAGATTTGCTAAAGATGACAAAACTCGAGCTATTATTCAAGGCATTTTGGAGCAAGGTGGAATTGAAGAGTATTCTGTAAATGGTTTCTCTGAACTTATGAATAGATGGAATATTTTTGTGGAGACTCGAAGACGAATTAGTATGGCATATTTGGTTTCACAATATCCAGAGACTTTTGATTGCATCAGAGCTGGCAAAATTGGACTGTTTCACGGAACGTCGGCATCAGCACTTCCGGGAATGCTTAGAGTTGGGTTAAGATCGTTTGGTAGGCTTAGAGATGATGGGGAAGAAATCATATCTGGTGAGAAAGCCACAATGGAATATAGAACTAGAACACATTCTGATAGATTTATAAGCATGACTGACGACATGTGGACTGCGCTAGAATATTCATTTTATGAGAATAAGGGTGAAGGTTTTGGAGTAGTAGTCGGAATTAATGAGGAAGCTCTTAAAAAGTTGCAAACTCTTAGAGTTCGTTCAGATTGTATTGAAGCCGGAATTCGTGAAATAATACCTACTAATTTAATATCTTTTTTAGGCGTGCCGGCGAATAGAGTTGCGTTAGTGAATAAAATGGTAGGTGATAAACCTATTTCGGTAATGCCTATGCCTCTTCAGATGGAAGATTTATTTTTTAGTCTTGACGAAAGCCGGAAGAGCCACTATTGATTATGAGCGACTAGAAAAAATGCTAGAAAGAGGCAATAGTGGCAGTAAAACGTTTGGAAGTCATTCGTTTATGAAACTTGCAGAAAAATTTCATTTTGCTGATATACAAAAAGCACTAGAGAAATTAAAAAAGTCGGTTATTCCCGGAAGAAAGAATAAAGATAATAGTGGATTAACAAATCGAGATATAGAAGGTGATGGTGGCGAACATGGATTCTAATAGCTTAAGTTTTAATGATGTTTTAAAAGAAGTATATGCCATTCTTTCTTTTGCCGATGAAAAAATGGTTAGTAAGATTCCTGATGATATTTTTCAAGATATTATTACTAATGCAGCTATGTCAGATTATGAACCCAAAATAGATATGAACAAAAGCCTTGATGAACAAGATATATCTAATGAAAGTAAAAGCTTTTTAACCGCCCTTTGGTATAAATATATGGCTGATGACGACGAAAAAAGCGATATTGCTAAGATTTGGTCAAGCAACTAATTGGTTAGTTTGGCTTAAAAAGGTTAGAATTGATTGAAATAATGTTAAAAATGTGCTAAAATTCACGTGCTTTAGCAAAAATGAAACGGAGGAAAGCAGAATGAATAAACTATTATGTTTATTGTTAGCGATTGTGTGCATATTTGTGGTTTGCGGATGTGATGATACTAAAAACCAAAACGTAGATGTACAGCCTCAAACTACTAGCAAAAATGTAGAAAATAAAGTTGAAGAGAAAGAATTGATTATTCCTGATGAATTAAAGAGCTATGCAAAAAATGATTTAGCAATGACAGAAGAAGAATTAAAAACGGCATTTGCTGACTTTGATGGTGATGGAGTTGCAGAATTATTTCAGATTATTCAGCCACATTGGGAGGCAGGAGTTAATTTCCACATCTTTTCATTAGTAGATGGTAAAGCACAAGAAGTGATTGTACCAGAAGAAGGACTGGAATGGACTTTCGCAGCAATTACAAAACTTGAGATTAGAAAAGAAAAAGGCGAAAACGTTATATATTTGACAAATGAATATGGCGATGGTTTGTGTGGAGAAGGCTCTGAAACGATGATATTAAAGAACAAAAATGGTGTTCTTACGAAGACTTCAATTGCTTCTTATAGCTGTGACAGTGAAGCCGAAGAAGCTAAGCGAGCTGGCTTTGGCGATATAAATGAGCTTACAACAGAACAGTTTAAAGAATATGTAGAAGCTCACACACTAAAATATGAAGCAAACGGGCAAAGATTGACGGAAGAGGTTTATCATAGTATTATAAACCAATTTGAGGCAGAACATGAACTTGTTGCAAAGATAAAATAATTAGGAGATGAATTATAAATGCTTACAGACAAAGAATTAGCAGATTTGATATTTCCAAATATCACAAAAACAGTGGAAGATTATGAGAAAATGTATCCTGAAAGAAACTTGCCAGAAGGTGCAATTGTTACAAGGTATGCACCTAGTCCAACAGGATATATACATATAGGAGCTTTGTACCAAAGCTTTGTATCAGCTGCTTTTGCAAGACAGACAAATGGTGTGTTTTTCTTGAGAGTAGAAGATACTGACACAAAAAGAACAATCGAAAATGGTATTCATCATATCATTAATGGTTTAAAAGAATATAATGTTACATTTGACGAAGGCCAAGTTGACGATGACAACTATAAAGGCGATTATGGTCCTTATGTTCAAAGTGAAAGAAAAGAGATTTATCAGGCTTTTGTTAAGCATCTTTTGGAGAGAGGACTTGCTTATCCATGTTTCTGTTCTCCAGAAGATTTGGAAGCAATGCGTGCAAAGCAAGAAAAAACAAAAGCAAGAATTGGTTATTATGGTCCATGGGCAACATGCAGAAACTTGAGCAATGACCAACGCGCAGAAAGAATTAAAAATGGTGACCCATATATTATTAGACTTAAATCTCCAGGAAACTTTGATCACAAGAAGACTATTGTAGATGCTATAAAAGGAAAACTAAGCTTCCCAGAAAATGATCAAGATATCGTTATTTGTAAGTCTGATGGTCTTCCAACATATCACTTTGCACATTTAGTTGATGATCATCTAATGCGTACAACACATGTAATTAGAGGAGACGAGTGGGTTGCATCACTTCCAATTCACGTTCAACTTTTTGAGGTATTTGGATTTAAACTACCTACATATTGTCACATAGCACCAATTGCAAAGATGGAAGATGGCAAAGTTAGAAAGATTAGTAAGAGAAAAGACCCAGAAGCTGCAACTTCATACTATCACGAGCTTGGAGTACCATTAGAAGCGGTTAAGCTATACTTGGGTACATTAGCAAATTCTGGTTTTGAGCCTTGGTATACATCAAATCCAGCTGTTAAAGCTGAAGAATATGTATTTGAATTTTCAAAGATGTCAAAAAGCCCTGCTATATTTGACTTAGATAAATTAAACTTCATCTGTAAAGAATACATGGCAAGGATTTCTGCTAAAGAGGTTTATGAAGGCATTGCAAATTATTTAAATGAATTTGATAAAGACTTCTATGAGATTTTTACAAAGAATCCAGAGTATTCTACAGCATTTTTAAATATCGAAAGAGAGCAAAAGAAGCCTCGTAAAGATTTGGCATACTATAGTGATGCTAAAAATGAGATGTGGTACATGTTTGATGAACTATTTACAAATAAGTGGGAAGATACAGAGTACAAAGTAGATACAGAAATGCTTAAAGACTACATTACTAATTATTATGATGCTTCAAAAACTCAGCAAGAGTGGTTTGACGAGTTGGCTACATTTGGTGCAAAGTATAATTACGCTACAACAAAAGAATATAAGGCAAATCCAGAAGCTTATGCTGGTTCAATTGGTAATATTTGCGAGATGTTAAGATATGTTGTTACAACAAAACATCAATCTCCAAGCTTATATGACATTCTTAAACTTTTTGGAAAAGAAAGAATTTTAAAGAGAATAGAAAGTTTTAAATAATTGCTTAAATTAGGGCATCCTGCAAAGAACAGGATGCCTTTAATTATGACAATAATATTAAAAAAATATAATAATTTCTTTAAATATAAGCATTCTTGGCATTATTGTTATAAAATGTTTTCATGATTAATATGCGTGATAGTTCGTTATTGCGTTCTATGAACAAAAGAGGAGGAGTTTGGTATGAAACTTAATGCTAAAGTTGGAGCATTACTAGCTACACTTGCAAGTACAGCATCTGTTTGTTATGCGGATATTGTTAGTCCTGCTAGTGCATCACCAGTAGTAACTAGGAGCCTTGTTGATTGGGTATCTTTGGTTGCTGAGATTTTATCTTTATTTGGACTAGTTGTATTTATTCTTTACATTGGTAAATTCATTACTAGCACAAATAAGGGTGAAGAGATGGATGACAAAACATCTAACCATATTAAAAACGGTGTTATGACATCTTTAGTAATAATTGCGCTTTGCCAAGCAGTTATTATAGTAGTACAAGCAGTATTTGTAAAATAGTATATATTGTTAAAAAGCCTGATTTCATCAGGCTTTTATTTATGTCTGAGAGTCTTAAATTGCTAAAAAGCCTTTTATTTTATGTAAAATTCTGCTAAAATAGCAGTGTTTTTAGACAGAGTTTTATTGGGAAAGGTGAAAAAATATGAACATAGACGAAATCATAAGCCAAGCAGAGATTGATTTACAGGGGATTTATCATGAGCTTGATGAAATTGAATATAAAAATACTAAAAAGGTGATAGATGCCTTTAAGGAAAACAAAATTTCAGAGATGCATCTTAATGGTACAACTGGTTATGGCTATGGAGATGCCGGAAGGGAAGCTATTGAGAATATATTTGCAAAAGTATTTCATGGCGAAGACGCAATAGTTCGCTCACAGTTTATTTCTGGCACACAAACCATTTCTACTTGTCTTTTTGGTATATTACGTCCTGGAGATTTAGTTTTGAGTATTAATGGAAAACCATATGACACTTTGGACGAAGTCATCGGAATCGAAGATAACCCAAGTTCGCTTAAAGCGTGGGGAATAAACTATGAACACGTTGAATTAAGGGATGGAAAGTTAGATATTCCAGCAATTGTAGATAGAGTATCTAAAAATGACATTAAGTTAATTATTGCTCAGCGTTCAAGAGGATATTTATATAGAGATGCTTTTACAATGGAAGAACTGGAAGAAGCATTTGATGCGATTAGAGGAGCAAATAATAGCGCATATATAATGGTAGACAACTGCTATGGAGAATTTACAGATGTAAGAGAACCATTAGAAGTTGGTGCAGATTTAATTGTTGGTTCACTAATTAAAAATCCAGGCGCTGGAATTGCCAAAACGGGCGGATACATAGTAGGAAAAAAAGAATTAATAGATTTGATTTCAGATAGGTACAGTGCACCCGGTCTTGGAAAAGAAGGAGGAGCATCCTTTAACCATAATAGAGAAATCTTACAAGGCTTTTTCATGGCGCCACACACAGTTAATCAAGCATTGAAAACTGCAGTTTTTTCAGCATATTGTTTGGAAAAGCTAGGATTTGAAGCTTCACCAAGGTATGATGCTAAAAGATCTGACATTGTTCAAATGATAAAGTTTAATGACCCAGATAAACTTATAAAATATTGTCAGGGAATTCAAGCAATGTCACCAGTTGATAGTCACGTAAAACCAATGCCGTGGGATATGCCGGGATATACAGATAAAGTAGTTATGGCATCTGGGGCATTTACAGCTGGTTCTTCAATAGAGATTAGTTGTGATGGACCAATTAGACCACCGTATGTTGCTTATCAGCAGGGAGGGTTGACTTTCCAGAGTGGAAAATTGGCGGTCATAAATGCTATAAAAGCCGTAATGAATTCGTAGCGGCGAGCATTGCTCGCCATGAATGAAAGCACACTTCCGTAGCGGCGAGCATTGCTCGCCACAAAGCACATTTATTAATACATCTACTCACATCGTCCAGGAACTAATGTTATCTATTAAAAAAACGGTCGCCCGCCTATAAGTTGGAAATTTTGCAAGCAAAATTTCCTTCCACAAGCTCCATCAAACTCTTACGTTTTTTCAATATATAACATTAGTACCTGTACGCTGTGTGAATCTACTAATAATCCGTAGCGGCGAGCACTGCTCGCCATGGACAGCACTGCTGTCCGCTACGAAAACAATAATCCGATTGTGAGGTGAAAAATATGCAATACAAAGTCGTCGTTATTGGCGCAGGTCCAGCAGGCATGATGTCTGCAATTGAATCTGCAAAATTAGGCAATGAAGTCATTCTACTAGAAAGAATGAATAGAGTAGGAAAGAAACTTGCAATAACTGGAAAAGGCAGAGGAAACTTGACTAATAATATAGACATAGAAGACTTTATAAAGAACGTTCCGGGCAATGGAAAGTTTCTATACAGTGCATTTAACAGATTTACAAACAGAGATTTGATTGCATATTTTAATTCATTAGGAGTCGATACAAAGGTTGAAAGAGGCGAAAGAGTTTTTCCTGTTTCAGATACGGCAATGAGCTTTGTTGATGCATTAAAAAAAGAGTTAAAGAATAAAGATGTAAAAGTTAAAATAAGTACTTTGGTTAAAGAAATACTAACAGTAGTAGAAAGAAATGTTAAGAAAGTTTCTGGTGTTTTATTAGAAAGCGGAGAAGAGATTCCTTGCGATAAGGTTATTATTGCAACAGGTGGTAAAAGCTATTCTGCAACAGGCTCGGACGGAACTGGGTACAAAATTGCAAAGAAGTTAGGACATACAATTATAGAACCGAAAGGGTCACTAATACCTTTGGAAACGTATGAAAAATATGATTTACAAGGACTATCGCTTAAAAATGTTGCTATAAGAGTCTTAGATGGAAGTAAGGAAATATATAATGATTTTGGAGAAATGCTATTTACTCATTTTGGAGTATCAGGGCCAATCATCTTAAGCGCAAGTGCTCACATTTTAAGGCTTAAAAATATAGAAGAAAAACTAAAGTCTAAAGAAATAAAGATTTTAATAGATTTAAAGCCAGCATTAAGTGCTGAGAAGCTGTCGCAAAGGATTCAAAGAGATTTTGAAAAATTTACGAAAAAACAATTTAAGAATGCATTATCAGATTTACTACCTTCAAAAATGATTCCTGAGATAGTCAAATTGTCTGGCATTAGTCCTGATAAACAGGTGGATCAAATAACAAAAGCCGAAAGAGAGTGCTTAGTAAAAGCATTAAAAGAATTTACTGTCACTATTAAAAAGTTTAGGCCTATAGATGAAGCAATAATTACTGCTGGTGGAGTTTCTGTAAAGGAAATCAACCCACAAACAATGGAGTCGAAATTAGTAAAAGGCTTGTATTTTGCAGGGGAAATAATAGATGTGGACGCATATACGGGTGGTTTCAATCTTCAAATAGCTTTTAGTACAGGATTTGTAGCGGGGCAATTAGAATAAAAGTTGAAAGGAAATAAAATGTTAAATAGTTTTTTGACAATAGATAAAAGTGTATCTGCTGAAATTGTAGAAAAAAAGTCAAAGTTCATAGCGCAGTTTTTTAATGTTGAGAGCGAAGAGGATGCTTTAACAAAACTAGAAGAAGTTAGAAAACTAAATCGTGATGCAAGGCATAATGTTTTTTCGTACAGAATTGCAAATGGGCCGGAAAGAGCATCTGATGATGGTGAACCATCTGGTACAGCTGGAGTTCCGATATTAGATATTTTAAGAGGTGCTAAACTTCAAAATGTTCTAGTGGTTGTTACTAGATTTTTTGGAGGAATACTACTTGGAACTGGCGGATTAGTTAAAGCTTATACAGATTCTACAAAAGAAGCACTTCAAAAAGCAACGATTGTTGAAAAAGTTTTGCAGAAGAAGTATGAAGTGGAAGTACCATACTCTTATAATGACAAAATAGTTTATCTTTGCAAAAATAATGATTATAAGGTTTTAGAATCAAAATATGAAGAAAATGCTAAACTATATGTTGCAGTAAAAGATGAACTTTCTTCAAAGTTTGAAAGCGATATTTCTGATGCAACCAATAGAGAAGCGAAGATAAATA
>JAEEYG010000105.1 GCA_016291695.1 Clostridia bacterium
ACACCAGAGGCATTGACCACACAACTGAAAACATTCGGATTTATCTTCGAGCAGATGTGCGTGCGTGACATGAAAGCCTATACGCAAGGACTATATAGTCATGTGTCTTATTATCATGACCGATATGATCTGGAAGCCGATTTCGTATTGCATCTTGAAGATGGGCGTTATGCTTTGATAGAGTGCAAACTGGGAAGCAACGAGATAGAGGAAGGGGCAAGCCATCTTCTGGAGTTGAAAAGGCTTATCCGCGAGCATAATGAGAAGGAGAAGCAAATGCCCATCCGTGAACCAGATCTTTTGATAATACTTACAGGTGGTCAGATGGCATACACCCGTCCTGATGGGGTAAAGATTATACCATTAGGTTGCCTTAAAGATTAGTCCTCCTAAAAGGTAAAGCAGAATAGTGCTCGGAGACTCTTCTTACCAATAAAAGAAGAATTAAATCGACAAATCAGCCCTTTGATATACAGATAGTTACACCAAAGATGCGTCTTTTTGGGAGAATTGTTTTATAAAATCTTGCCCAGTGTTCCAATTAGTGTTTTTATACTTTTACATAATATACGCTCAGAGAATGGTTCTTGCGTAAGGTTGCAAGATATTGTTCTACTTCCTTCGTTGACTCAGAAACACCTGCAATGACCATCTTTCCGATTTTGTCACGACAGAAGAGATAGGCATATTGGCACAATTGCCCTAATGCCTCAGTAACACAATCGAATGGATTAAGGGCAGTCTTAACTTCATAGAGATCATAGAAGTCACTACCTTTAACAACGGCATCAATTCGTTTGGCCCCCACATGGATTTCTGTACCTACATTGGCTTTGCCACTCTCGCTACAAAGTCTGTCATATAGTTTGCGCATTAACTCGTTGTGAAGGTTCTTTGTGGTAATTGCATCACTATGACCAGAGCGGGTTTCTGAACTTTGCGGAATGTTGAGGCCAGGCACGAACTTAATATCAGAAGGCTGCGGTTTGTTCTCCAGTATCCTATTCAACTTTTTCAGCCATTGGCCCAAATCGTTATGATCAATGAAAGTATAGCTCTCAGCCATGAACTTCTCTGGAGGGTTAGCTCCCTTCTTTCGTAATGATAAGCGCTTGTTAGTTGTTGTATTGTTAATAAAATACTCTCCAACCAATTTTATGCAATCTTCGTAATTTTCGTTATCTGTTACAAATACCCAAGTGGCTCTTGATGCTTTGGGTAATGCATTCTCAAATACGACTGCACATTTATCATTTGGCATATCAACGGAAAATATAAAGGCCTCTTCTTCATTACCATGGAATAACTCTTTTACAGGAATTAACTTCTTATCGTTTTGAAGGCTAATAAGATTGTCTAAATAGCCATTCTTTAAAGAAGCTTTCTTTTTAATTTCATCCGTATTAATGTCTAACCCATGTTTATTCGATGATCTTAGTTCTTTCTGCACATCTTCCCACCAGTCGCCATGTTTATTCATGTTGTCGTGCAAGATACGGACATAGTTGCTCAGTAAATATGGTTTAGAAAGCCCTATGACTATTTTTTCATTAAAGATAATTCTCACATCTTTGGGGAATCTGTCAGAAAAGTATTTGTGTACATGGCAAAGGCAATGATACGAATTAAGATCTGTAACCCTCAATGGGCTGATCAATAAATTCTTCTGCCCTTTGTTGACTATCCAAACATAATAAAAGCCATCGTGAAATTCTATATTGTCTATGCAAAGAAGGGCCTTTTGTTTTTGTTCGTCGTTTGCTTTTTTAGTCTTCTCCTCCTTTTGTTTTGTCTTGTTTTTAAGAGTTCTACAATAATTAATCAAATCAAATTTATAAAAGATAAAGGTCTTTTTTTCTGGCTTTATTTTGATCGTTACAGTAAATCCGTTAAAGATACTTCTTTCCAAATCTGAGCAGACACTCAAATATTGGTCAATAATAGTGTTAACACCCTTTATGCCTGGATGCTTGTATTCATATACTATGCCATCACATTTTACTGAAGTACTCCCATTTTCAAACTTAAATTGGGAGAATCGAATTTTTCTCTTATTATCTTTCTTCGCAAGGGGCTTATCAATTCCATCCAATAATTCCGATAATTGTTTTTTCTTTTTCCTTACCTCTTCTCTTTCTTTGTTTTGTTTATCTTTCATCTCCTTTTCAACTTGGAAAGACACCAAATTGAGCCTTGAAAGCAATCCTTCATCTTCAAAAGTAAAAGAATGCTTGGAACGATTAATGCGTATTACAATAATCAAATCATTTTCTTTTGCAAGATAACGGTCTGATTTTACATATGCAGGTGCATGTCCATCCAACAAGACAAAGGCTTCCGTTCCCATTTGAAAAAACAACCTGTGGTTTTCATATTTCAAATCCTTTAATGGGAGCCTTTTTTCGAATACCGTGACTTCTTTGCCATTAAATAAATTATGCGATTTTTTTGATCTTGTATTCTTTTTTGTTCTTTGGAACAAAGTTTTAGCCTTTGATTTCGTTAAAATATCACCGCTAAATCGTTTTTGTAGAGCCTCAAATTGAGCATCAGATAACTTAGTATTTGGTCCCATTTCCTTAGTAGGTTCAAGTCCTGGAACAGACTTCAAATAGTCAACA
>JAEEYG010000106.1 GCA_016291695.1 Clostridia bacterium
CCCGTGTTTCGTCTGTTGGTGACAGGCAGAACACAGAAAGACAGATTTCTGATTTAACGGAATATGCAGCATTTCAGAAACTACAGATTTCAAGGATATTTGAGGAAAAGATTTCTGGGGCAAAGAAGAACGTGGAGAGACCAATTTTGTTGCAAGCTATTGACTACTGCAAGCAAAATAATGTCTCTATACTCTTAGTTAGTGAACTTTCCAGACTTGGGAGAAATGCTTTTGAGGTTCTGGCAACAGTAAAAGACTTAATAGATAGCGGGATTAACCTCTATATGCAGAAAGAGCAATTAACCCTATTAGATGGAGAAGGGAAGCCAACACTATTTGCACCTATTATGATTGCAACCCTATCCACTTGCGCACAACTTGAAAGAGAAAACATTAAGTTTCGTCTTAACTCTGGTAGAGCACAATATATAAGGAATGGGGGCAAACTTGGTCGTAAGGTTGGAAGCATTAAGACAATTGAACAGAAGAAAGAACAGTATAAAGATGTGATTTCTTATCTAAAGAGAGGCTATAGTATCAGAACTATTGCCACGTTGACAGGAAAAGGAGTTTCTACAGTACAGCGAATAAAGAAAGACTTTGAACTATAAATAGGGATAGGGGCACATGCCTCTATCACTTTTTTATACTTGTAAGTAGGTTGTTTTAGTAAAATTAATGGCTAAAATGCAGTTTTTTGAGTAAAAACACTTGTTATGTGAAATATTATTCTTATATTTGCCACTGAGTTTCAAGTGTTTCTGTGTGCAGAGCATGTTATAAAGAGCTCAACTTAGTAAGAGAGCGATTGATATTATCCTTCCTCAGAAACGTGGAAAATTTCTAATCAGCAAGGGTAATGGCAATATGCTCACGTTTGGGATTATTGTACCCTTTTACGGGAACGATATACCTCAACACGTGGGCTATTGTTTCATTATTAGCTGATAGGTAGTTCCACGACCTCTGGGGTGATAGTAAGCAATAGTCCCACGTTCTTATATCTACTAACCCGCTATTCATCTTGGGAACTGATTGCATAAATATTATGAGTATGAAGAAAAGATTCTTTCTTGTGCTTCTATCTTTTATGGTGATTTCTTTATCTTCATGTAGAGATAAAGGATATAGTGTTTCTACTTCTGATAACAATATTTATATAGAGATGCCTTCAATGACTGTTGGAATTGTAGGTCCCAATGTTGTGGATTATGGTGGTGTATCATTATATGACATATCAGAATCTGTTTATAACGAGTTCCATGGATTATATGGTTTATTCAAAAGTGGAAAATATAATGTATATTTGAAAACTAAGTATAAGAATGATTATGGAGAAACAGTAACTAAAGATAACGGGTTGGTGATAACTCTTGATACAGACGAAATGAAAAGATACCAAAGTAGTGGCTATTTTAGTGGAAATTTTGAGAAAGCTTTAAAAGAAGCACTTTGGCGATAAAAATCTTATTTATACGATTATGGGTATAATACTATCAATTTACAATTTGTTGCTTAATGACTGGGCAAGTGGTCATAGAGCTGATTATGATAGAGATGGGGGAATAACAATCGGGCACTATATATTTGCTATTATTTGTATCCCAGTTCTACTAGTTGGAGGTTATCTTTTCTTGCATTCTAATGAAACAAAGGACAAAGTGTTTGGCGCTATATCTATACTCGGTGCTATTATAGGCGCAATTTTCTTAATTTATTCATGCGTCAATTAGTTAAAGAGAAAAAATGGAATTATTAGTTATTATTGTTATAGGCATAGCTGTATATGCAGCCATAGCAGCACCTATCAAAAGAAGTAAACATAGGGCAAATTGTCCTAAGTGTGGAACTCAATGTAAAGCCAGTCCTTGGGGTACATCAAGATACTTCGAGGCTCGTTATAAATGTCCGAAATGTGGACATAAGTTTTATGCGTCTTATGATAAGTTGTAAAGCTGAAAAATTGGTAAAATACAGGGGTATTTCAATAAAACTATTAGTATAAACATAATGAATACAAGTAATGAAAATAGTATTTCCTTTTAAAACAAATTCTTATATTATTTGCATATTTGTAATATGCGGGTACTTTTCAAATTGTGTTATAGCAGTTGCAAATAAGCCTCAACCTTTAGCTAAAATCATTGTTGTAGAGTCTTATATAAATGCACAAAATGCGACAAAATATTCTGTAGATAATGGGCATTGTCTCTATTTTTACAGAGAAGGTGATAATTTGTGCTTTGCAAATGATTATCCGAAACAAAATAGTAAAAGTTTTGGAAAAGTAAATGATAAAAGAATGAAGAAGTGTACAGAAAAGGGCATGGAAGCTGAAGTTGTTAGGTTCATTTGGAGCTGGCAAAATACATATGATTCCTCAACAGGAAAAGCCGATGTATATATTAAGATTCTAAACATGCCCCAAGGTAAAGCCTGCCGTGTAGTAATCATCGGTGATACATTAGAAAATGTGCTAGAATATAGAGGAGTCTTAAATGGCAATATAAATTTTTAAATAAATAAATATGAGATTTTTATTGTTATTTGTACTGGCATTACAGTATTCTTTAACTTTGAACTCACAAAGTGTTCAAAACATTGTCCCTAAAATAAAAAATGCGATTGTTACCGTATATGCAGAAGATGAAGAAGGTGACATAACTAGTACTGGCAGTGGCTTCTTCATCTCGTCTGATGGTATTGGTATTACAAACTTTCATGTACTTGATGGTGCTTTTGCAGCTAGCGTTAAAGACGTAAATGGCAATAACTATAAAATAGAAAAAGTAATTGACTATAACCCTCAATATGATTTAGTAAAATATAAGGTAAAAACTAATAAACCTACGAAATTTTTGTCGTTGGCACCGTCTTTACCATTACAAGGAGAACAAGTGATAAATTATAGCACCCCTTTAGGTGTGTTTGAGAATACCGTTTCATCTGGTATAGTGTCATCTATAAGAAAGATGGTTGGTTATGAAACTGTTATTCAAATAACAGCTCCTATTTCGCACGGTAGTAGCGGCTCTCCTGTTCTTAATCGATCTGGAAATGTAATTGGAGTTGCAACATTTGGTTATGAAGATGGGCAAAGTTTAAATTTCGCTGTCAGTTCCTTACAAATAAAGAAATTGAGACGTCAGCTAAATATCAAGGTTTCTGACATGGTAAGAAGCCCTTTAGAAACTCAAATATTAAAAAAGGCATGCGTGGCAGTAAGTAAGAAGAATTATAATGAAGCATTGTCAAATTTAGATGCAGAAATATCACAGAATGGAGAAAATCATCTTGCTTATTATTTGAGAGGCAAAATCCTACTTGGTTTAGGGTCTGTAGGTGAAGGTCTAAACAGTCTATTACGTGCATGTATGCTTGATAGTTTGAATTACGACTACACTATAGAACTTGCTCGTTCTTTACGAAGGGCTGCAATTAGTAAATATGAGACAGAGAATCAGCTCAACGAGATTTTGCTTAAAGATGCTTTCACAGCCTATTTAAGAGCAATAAACCTAGATCAAGAAAGATGTTATGCCTATGCAGAGCTGGCTTATTTGATGTATTTTACAGCAATTAGGTTAAAGCCGATAAATGAGCAAATACTAAAAGATGCTCTCTTGTACTCAAATATTGCGATTGAGCTCGGACATGATCCTGAAAATTATTTATCGCGAGCTCAGATTAATGGTGCTCTAGGCAATTATGGACAGGCTATTATAGATTGTGATGATGCAATAAGATATGATCCTAAGTCTTTCAGAGCTCATTTAAAAAGAGCGGATATAAAAATCTATGATTTAGGAAATATTGACGATGGACTCATTGATGCTGAGAGGGCTTTAGCCCTTGCGATGACAGCTCAGGAGAAGGGAGATGCATTAGGTATTAAAGGAATGGCTTATGAAGAAAAGGCTTTTAAATTACTTAACAGAGAATCCGTTCTATTAATAAAAAAAGCATGTGATTGTTATGAAGAAGCTTATAATCTTACAGGTTTAGTCTCTTATATCAATTTGAAAAGTGAAATGTTTAAAAGAATTGATAGTTATACAAAAACCCACAACTCATTCCCGTAAAAAGTAATGCTAAGGTATTGTATCTTACTATTTGCCTCAGTCTGCGACATCCCTGTGTTTAAACAATTAAAAAGTAAAATCGTTGGTAATATGGATAAGCAAAATGATAAGACCATTGAAAAGAATGGCTTGATATTGAGTGCAGATGGAAAGATTGTAGTGGGAGTTACTGATACTTCTATTACTAATGTAGTTATTCCAGAAGGTGTTGAGGTAATAGAAGATTGGGCATTTAAAGATTGTCATCAATTACAGATACTCAAACTACCGAAGAGCCTAAAAAGGATAGGCTTTGGCGCATTCACCAGCACAAAACTGGAATTTGTGTCTTTTCCAGAGGGTGTTGAAGAAATTGAAGAGGCTGCTTTCTATCAATCAAGATGTCTTACAACAATTACTCTTCCTAGTACCCTGAAAGTATTACATGATGCATTTATGGCTTGTCCAATCATGCGAATATTCATGTTGGTTAGGGATTTGGATAGCCTAAAGCTCATAGGACAAAAAGATGCTTTTAGTGATAATCGTATACCTTGGGGATTTAACTTTAGAGAACATACTATATTATATGTTCCATCCGATTTAGTAAATGCATACAAGCAGCATCCTATATTTGGGACATTTACACATATTGAAGACATAACAAAAGCAGACTATAGCTTTATAGAAAGAAGGTTTAGTAGGTTATTTGATGATATAGACGAAAACAGTAAAACAGGTTTGGTAAATTTCATAAAGGAAGAAGACGGATGGTATATAGACCATATAGTAAAAGAATACTTTCCAGAATATCTTAAAGTAACTGATGGTCTTGGTATCTTATGTGAGGCATTCTCTTATGATGGAAAACATGCAGAGATAGAATTTACTCTTTCTGATGATATTGATTGCTTAAACTATTATGAAGGTGGCTTAGCGATATGTAAAAAAGCCTCAGAATCGAAAGGCGCAGATTATATATTGGATCTACCCTTTATGAAAGAACATAAATGGCAATTTTGGTTAAGTCCGGATGTGCTTTCTGCAATAGAAAAGTTCCCCAAGTATATGAAGATTATGCCTCAGCGTCTGAATAAGGAGAAATTAGATAGTCTGGGCATAAGTATTGAGAACAGCTATAGGTGACATTTTAGGAGAAATAATAATCATATATACTCTCTTCTAAAAAAGTCACTCCAGACTAAAAACAGAAATTGAAACATATAAAAACTGCATTTTTCTTCCAACGTCTGATTACAGCAAAAAGTATGCCAAACAATTAAATGATTGATTACTAGTGCTTTATAAAATTTGGAGATTTCAAAAAAATGTTGTACCTTTGCACCCGCAATTGGGAAACTCCCAAAAGCATTTCATTAAATCTTGTTCTTATGTTTAATCGTACGTATGCTAAACCTTCATGGGTTTATGCAAAAGGAATCTTTAGTTACAAATTTAATAATAATGGGTTATGGAGAGTGTTATAAATACTATCTTTTGGATAATAGCCATATCTGGTATTGTAGGGTTCGTGATAGTTTTTCTATCATTAGGTTTCGCATTTGGTGATAAAGACATCGACTTAGTTATTAATGATCCTGTTAATTATGATGAAGATGTAAGTCTTATCGACTATGGAAGAGTATTTAAGACTAGTGAGGTTATCGGACTTATGACCTATGTAAAGGAGAGGTTCAAACTGAACAATAAACAGTTTGATGTTTCCTTTATAAAGGTCAGAAATACGGTATTTGCTAATGCTGATAAGAAACTTGATGATATAAAAAGAATTGTGGAAGAATCAGCAAGTAATGATAATGAACGTAGCTTATACGCATTCCTTTATAAGTGTGCTATAATGGACTATAAACGAATTGATGATGAAGAAACTGAAAGCAAGTAGTATTTCTGTACTTACCATTTTGGGCGTATTTGGTATAGTAGCGGCAGGGCTAAACCTCATAGCTAAAGCCTTGCACATGACCTACAATGAGATAAACATCATAGTTTACTATCTCATTATCCCTCTCTCATGGTTCATTATGTTGGACTATATCATTGGACTACCAATTACTACTCCAATTTGGATTCTGCTATGGATATACATCTTTTGGAGCAAGCGGAAATTCTTCAGGAAATGGTGTGATGTGGCATTCCAACTATCAGTTGATTTCCTATTGAAATTCCAAAGAATCGGATGGA
>JAEEYG010000107.1 GCA_016291695.1 Clostridia bacterium
AAAGAACTTGCATATTTATCAAAAGACCTTGGAACAATATATAGAGAAGTACCATTAGGACTATCTAAAGAAGACTACAAAAAGCAAGACTATAATAATGACGAATTATATAATTTGTTTGTGAAGCTTCAGTTTAGAAATTATATTGAAAAGTTTGGACTAGTGAAACCAAGTGGTGATGTAGCATCAAAAGCAAATGAATTTGAAGATAAAGAGTACGAGATAAAAGACATTGAGGACTTTTTGAAAGTAGCTAATAAGTCTAAATCTCCAATCACAGTTTCATACTATTTTGGAAGTAAAGGTTCTGTTCAAGTTTATTATGATGAGGCAATTTACTATAAGAAAGATCCAAGCATTGCTGAACTAAAGAACTTTTTTGAAAATGATAAAATTATAAAGATAGGCTATGATATTAAAACTGATTACGTAAGACTTAGAGAAAAAGGCATTGTTCCGTGTGCTTTTAATTCGGATATTAAAATTGCGTCTTATATTTTAAACCCTATAAAGAACAACTTTAGATTAGACGATATTGTACTTGAAGAACTGGGTTTATTATTAAATTCACAAAAGGAAAACACTCAGCTTAGTCTTCTAGCAGAGGGTACTAGTGATGCAGAGGACGATAAGATAGAGAAAAAATATCCTGCATACATCTTTGCTTGTATGGAAAAATTAGCGGTTAAACTTAAGGCAAAGGACGAATACAAGCTATTTAGCGAGATAGAAATGCCACTTAGGATAGTGCTTGCTAAGATGCAGTATGCTGGTGTTTTAGTAGATAAAAATACGCTTGAGAAGTATCAAGACACTTTGTCTAAAAAGGTAAATGAGCTTCATGATGAAGTTATTAAGCTTGCTGGAGAAGATTTTAATATTAATTCTCCAAAGCAACTTGGTGTTATACTATTTGAAAAACTACATTTGCCAATTATTAAAAAGACAAAAAGTGGATATTCTACTGATGCAGAAGTTTTAGAAAAGCTTGAAGATGAGCATCCAATCATTAATAAGATTTTAGAGTACAGAACAATTAGCAAATTAAAGTCAACTTATGCTGATGGCTTATTACCACTAATAAAAGATGATGGAAGAATTCACGCTTCGTTTAATCAAACTATCACTGCTACAGGAAGATTAAGTTGCTCTGACCCTAATCTTCAAAATATTCCTGTTAGAACAGAATTAGGAAGAGAGTTTAGAAAAATATTTGTAGCGCCAAAAGGATATAAATTAATAGATGCAGACTATTCTCAAATTGAGCTTAGAATTCTTGCACATATTTCTGATGACGAGAATATGATAAAAGCATTTAATGAGGGAGAGGATATACATAGAATTACTGCTTCACAAGTTTTCGAAGTTCCTTTAGATGAAGTTACTAAAGAAATGAGAAGTGATGCAAAAGCAGTAAACTTTGGAATTGTGTATGGAATTTCAGACTTTGGACTTGGCGCAAATATTGGAATTTCAAGATATAAAGCAAGAATTTATATCGAAAAGTACTTCACGAAGTATCCTAAAATCAAAGCATTTATGGATAATGCAGTAAAAGAATGCAGAGAAAAAGGCTACGCTGTCACTATGTGGGGCAGAAAAAGAGATGTGCCTGAGATTAATGCTAAAAACTATAATGTAAGGCAGGCTGCTGAAAGAATTGCTATGAACACACCAATTCAAGGTAGTGCGGCAGATATAATAAAGATTGCTATGGTTAATGTAGACAAAGAACTTGAAAAACAAAAGCTTTCTGCACGACTAATATTGCAAGTACATGATGAGCTTATTATTGAATGCCCTGACAACGAGATAGAAATAGTTAAAGAAATATTAACAAAGAAAATGCAAGAAGCAGGTAAGCTTAAAGTACCTCTTACTGCTGAAGCACAGGTCGGAGAAACGTGGTTTGATGCACATTAATTTAAAAAACAAGGTGAAAGGACATAAATATGAATCCTAATGTAAAACAAGTTTTAAAGTATTTGGGAACCTTTTTTGGACTAATAGTTATTTTTAACATATTACTTTTATTATCATCTACAATTCCAAGAGAAAGTGTCGAAAAGAATGTAATTGAATCTGCAGATGTTTTGAATGAAGAAGGACCAGGGTATATTTTCAGCGAATTGTTTCTGATATATATGGATACATATACGGATGCTGTAGTTGTTAATGAGATTTATTCTATAGATAGTACAACGCCTTATGAATCATATATGAAGGCAAGAAAAAACTATAAAGAAGATCAAACAATTTTTGAACAGTTTGAAGATATTGGTGAGGGAGTTACAGCAAATATTTCTGAAGACGATGGCCAGGAATACGTTGATGGTAACTATGACTCAATAGGAGAGTTACAAGATTTCTTAAAAGGAGATATCAAGACCTCACTTACATATGGAAGATATTGGCATGGATACTTATCAATATATAGACCATTATTCACAATCTTTAATATAAAAGGTATAAGAACAATGCAGTTTGTTCTTACAATTTCTTTTATATTAGCAATTGTGCTATTAATAAATAAGAAGTTAGGTCTTTTACCGGCAATTATTTATTGCATTGCTTTTTGTGGATGTGGCTTCATTAGTGCAACATATTCTTTACAATGTGGATGCTTATTCCTTACAACTTTGATTGCTACACTTATACTTCTGATTCGAATAGATAAGATAAAAGACATACACTTTTTCATGTTTGTAGTTGGAATGATTGCAAATTATTTTGATTATCTAACTGTACCACTTATTTCTTTAGGAATTCCGCTTAGTGTATGGATTTTTTATAAGTCAAAAGATAAAGGCTTTGAGAAAGCATGGAAAGTTGTTATTATGGCATCTATTGCATGGCTTGCAGGATATGCTGGCGCATGGATATTTAAATGGGCTCAATATGATTTAACAATAGCAGGTTCAGGCATGCTTGATATTGGGTTTAGACAAAGCTTTTATAGAATGACAAGAAATAATCAAACGGCATACTACAAAAATATAGTTAGTACGATAATTGTAGACTGCCTTCCTGTGGCGAGTGTATTTGCTATTGCTACTTGCGTGCTACTACCTTTCATAGGCAACATTAGAAAACAGATTATGGCAGATAATCATGTGGTTAAAGCATTTCTACTAATTATGGCAATGCCAATCGTTTGGTATTCTGTTTTGGCAAACCATACTTTGCTACATTACTATTTCGTATACAGACATAGCATTTTATTTTATTTAGGTGGAGTCCTAGCATTTTATTATGCTTGCTTTGAAAACGGAAACTTGAAAATAAAAGCAGATTCTAATTCGTTGAATACTAAAGGAGCAAAAAAATGAATCAAAGAGTAAAAACTGTGTTAAAGTATCTTGGCACATTTTTTGGCATAATAGTTGTTTTTAATATTTTGTTACTGCTTGTTTCACTTATTCCTTCGGAAAAATTAGAGAATAATGTGACCGAGTCTACTCTTACTATGCTTAATGAGGGAGATAGGTATGAGTATAATAGTACATTTAATGTAACTATGGACACGTTTGCTGATGCTGTTCTTGTTAATGAAGCATACTCAATTGATAGTAATCACCCTTATGAGTCATACATGAAAGCAAGAAAGAATTATAAGGAAGGTCAAACAGAAACAGAGCATACTGAATTTGTTGGTGAAGCAGTATATGTTTATTATATAGAAGACAGCGACACTGAATTCTTAGGGCATAATTATTACGACCCAATTGGAGAATTATTTAACTTTATTAATGGCTATATAAAAACTTCAATTAACTATGGAAGATATTGGCATGGTTTCTTAGTTATATATAGACCTCTTTTAGCACTATTCAATATAGAGGGGATAAGAACTTTTCAGCTTATAGTATTTGTTATTCTATTAGGAATATTGCTATATCTGATTAATAAAAAGTTTGGCGCTATACCTACTTTAATATATCTTACTTCGCTTGTTTGTTGCGGATATATTAGTGTTTCGTATTCTATGCAATGTGGTGCAATTTTCCTAGTAACTATGATTGCATCAATCATACTTATGATTAGAATAGATAAGATAAAAGATATTTATTTCTTTTTATTCATCATGGGTATGTTAACTTGTTTTGTAGATTTCTTGACTGTGCCACTTGTATCACTTGCTATTCCATTAAGTCTTTGGATTTTATACAAGTCAAAAGAGCAAGGCTTTGAAAAGGCATGGCTAAAAGTAATTATTGGATCTATAGTTTGGCTTGTGGGCTATGTAATTACATGGGTGTTTAAATGGATACAATATGATTTGACGATTGAGGGCGGAAATATGCTTGAAACCGGATTTAGTCAAGCTTTTTATAGAATGGGAAGAAGCAATCCAATCGTTGGATATTCTAACATTTTAAAAACAATCATAGGCTGTCTTACAAAGGCAAGTATATTTACATTTATTGTTGGTATTTTTATTTCTTTAAAGTATCAACCAAAAAAGCAGAATCAGGCAGATAGTCATATTGTAAAAGCATTCTTGTTAATTATGGCTATGCCTGTAGCGTGGTATGTAGCGCTTGCAAACCATACACTATTGCACGATTTCTTTGTGTATAGAGGAGGCATAATGTTTATGCTTGGAGCGCTTCTGGCTTATACTTATGCATTCTATGAAATTAAGAAAAAGAATTAGGTTTTTGACAAATTAGTTGTTTTGTAATAAAATTGCAAGGCACCAAAAGAATTTAAGGAGGTTTTATATATGTCTGGACATAGTAAATGGCATAATATTGCAGCAAAGAAAGGAAAAACAGATGCTGCAAGAGGAAAAATATTTACCAAATTAGGAAGAGAATTATTAATTGCTGTTAAAGAGGGCGGAGCAGATCCTGCTTCAAATTCAAAATTAAGAGACGTAATTGCAAAATGTAAAGCAAATAATATGCCAAACGACAATATAGAAAGAAGTATAAAAAGAGCAGCTGGTGAGGGCTCAAATGCACATTATGAAGATGTTGTGTATGAAGGATATGGACCAAACGGAGCTCAAATTATAGTAGAAGCTACAACTGATAACAGAAACAGAACAGCTGGAGATATTCGTCATATATTTGATAAATTTGGAGGAAATCTAGGCGCTACTGGCTCAGTTAGCTGGAGCTTTGACAAAAAGGGCGTTATTGTAATAGAAAAGGCATCAACAAAGCTTAGCGAAGATGATGTTATGATGGAGGCTATAGAGCTTGGAGCAGATAACTTTGAGTCTGAAGATGAGTTCTATGAAATCACAACAAGCCCAGACGATTTTTCTAAAGTTAGAGAAGGCCTAGAGGCAAAAGGATTAGAGTTTGTTGAGGCTGAAGTTAAGATGGTTCCTCAAAACTATGTTTCACTAGATGCTGATGCTGCTAAGAAGATGAGACTTATTATCGATAACTTAGAAGATAATGATGATGTTTCTGAAGTTTGGCACAACTGGGATGAAGAAGGAGAGGAATAACATATTGAATATAATAAAGGGTTTTGATAATTATGATTAGTGATTTTAGTAATCCTTGGGTTTTTTTGGTATGGTATGCCATCACAGCTATATTGCTGTTTGCATCGTACAAATCAAAGAAGGCAATAATATGTTTAATACCAGTAATCTATTTTTTAATTACCTTGGCTATTTCTGTTTCTAAATGGTATTTGCTAGAAGATGTGCTTATACATAGAATCTTTAACTTTTTGGGTCTAGCAGCTGCTATTTCGTTTTATATCGTAATTGACGAGATAGAAACCAGAAGGAAAGTAATTAACCAGGTTTTTAAAAGCAGGTATAAAAAGAGCAAAAAGAAAGATGGTAATATAGATGAGAGCGATAATTCAGAGAGTTAAAAAATCAGAGCTTCAAATAGACGGAAGGCCTTATTCCAGTATTGGAAAAGGCTTTTTAGTTTTGTTTGGAGTTACTGAATCAGATACTTTAGAAGATGCTAAAGTTATGGCAGAAAAGATTTCAAAACTACGTGTTTTTGAAGATGAAAATGGAAAGATGAACCTATCTATCCAGGACGTTGGAGGATCACTTCATATAGTTTCTCAGTTTACGCTTTATGCAGACTGTCATCATGGCAATAGGCCATCTTTTACAGAAGCTGCAGGGCATGAGAAAGCTATTCCATTATACGAAAGCTTTATAGACTTTTGTAAGGAGACAGGACTTCCAGTAGAAACGGGAGTATTTGGAGCGGATATGAAGATAGACCTTATAAATGATGGTCCAGTGACCATTTTTCTTGAAGTTAAGGAGGGGAAAGTCCTTTAAATCGCGTTGACATAACGCAATAATTATGGTATAATTCCAACGAATTTTACCACGAGATGAATATTGAATGAGAAGTACAAAAGAGTCTTTAAGAATCTATTTTAAGTGAGGTAGTGTTTTATGAAATCAGTAGATGAGAGGCTTGCTAGTGTGCTTCTTTATTTATGCAAAAAAGGAGGATTTTCACCTGTTACTTTAGCAACTAAAGACGGAGCAGTTAGTTTTTCAGCTGATAAAGAAGAGATTAAAAAATTAAAGGAAACAGTATTATATCTAAAAGAATATGCAAAAGTAAAAGCTCTTACTCAAGCAATAGCTGAGGGTGATTCTTTTGAAGAAAACATTCGCGTTGCTAGAGAAAATATCATGTCTAGATTAGACGAGCTAAAAGCAGAGTATGAAAATTTGCCAAGAAAGAAGACAGTTAGAAAAAAAGAGAATCATTTGTATGGCTTTGAAGACCAAATCGCTGCTCAAGAGGCAGAAGAGGTTGCAAAGTTTAACGAGCAATTGGAAGAAGCTAAATCAAGGATTAAAGATGAAGTGGCAAAGTTAAAAGAAAAACTTAAGAAGCTAGACACTTTGCAAAAGAATATAGGTAATCCTAAAAAGATAATGGAAATCCTTTTTGAAGGCGAGAATGCAAAGCTAGAGTCTGCAAGAGAAAGCTTAATCGATGCATGTGCTAGAGTAATGATAGATGGCCAAAATGGTAAGCACTTAGTAGGTGAGGACAAAGTATTTAGACTAGACGAAGCAACAGGAAAGTATGTTGTTAATCCTAAAGCTGCTAGACAGTACATTTCTACTGCTAAAAAGGGAAAAGCTATTATTCAAGCTTCTGAATATTTAAAAGCAAATAAAGACAAAAAAGAGCTTGAAGAAAAACTAGAAAGAGATAAGAAAAAACTAGCTGGAAGAGAAGAACTAGCTGCTAGATTATCTGAGCCTGAGTATAGAGAGGTTCACGAATTTGTAAATAGCGTTGCAAGCCATTATGATGCTATTTTAAGAAAAGAAGATCGTTTAGAAAGAAGATCAATCGTAAACAAGATTAGAAATCTATTTGGATTTGAATCAAGAGGAGTAAGTAGAAGAAGAACATTCAAAGAAAGAGCAAAGCTTGAAATGTTTATTAGAAGCTTTTTATCTAAGACAGATTCTAATCCTACTCTTAGAAAAGCTTATGAAGAGTACGTTAAAGCTAGAGGAGAGTTAGTTGGACAAGATGGTGTACGCGTTGAAGATATAACTATCGCTGCTTCAGGACTTGTAGAAGGAATTACTAGAATTACTCTTCCAAGATATACGATTTCAGAAGAAGACTTTAGAATTCAGGCAAATAACCTTGTTAGATTATCTAAGCAAGTTGTAGATAGAACAGAGAATGACTTATCTAAAGCAACTGAAAGAGCTGAAACATTAAGAAGCGGATTATCTAAGACAGCTCAAAAACTAGTCGAGGAAAGACCTGAAAGTGAAATATTAGATATGTATGCAACTTACTATGCAAAAGAAGACAAGAGAAAAGCAGCATTTAGAAGACAAACAATGTCTAATAGCTCTGCTATTATGATATTAGAAAGCTTAGTTTCAGGCAGAAAAGTAACATTTGAGCAAATATGTGAAAGATATGGAGGAGTTCTTGGAGAGGCAACTGCTAGAGAAGGCAAGATTGACATGGATAGGGCTTATAGCGATAAAGTTGATGAAATGCGTAAGAGAATCGCTGAATTATATGCCGACATTGAAGGAAGAGGAAGCAAATCACAAGTGCCAGAAAATGCCGAACAACTCTATATGGATTTTTAATTTGGTAGAGGTGTCTATCATTGAAGAAAGGAATGCTTAAGATGGAAGAAAATTGGATAAACATTTTAATGAATCTAGAGCAAATTGAAGAGAAACTAGACGAAATTGAAAAAAAATTAGATTAAGTTATTGTTAAAAATGACTAATTGCAAGTTTTATATGCTAAAATAACTAAAGATAATTAAATATACGGAGGATAAAATGGATAACAAGAAATTAGAAGCGGTAAAATATAGAAAAGGATTCATAGCTGCATTAGACCAAAGTGGTGGTTCTACAGCGAAAACTCTTGAAAAGTATGGCATTTCAAAGGATTCGTATTCTAGCGAAGATGAAATGTTTGACTTAATTCATGAAATGCGTAAAAGAGTATTCTTGAGTAAGGAGTTTTCAAGTGAGAAGATTTTAGGCGCGATTTTGTTTTATAAGACAATGATGTCTAAAGTTGATGATGAATATACTGCTGATTATCTTTGGAACAAAAAGCATATTGTTTCTTTCCTTAAGATTGATAAAGGCCTTGCTGACGAAGAAAATGATTGCAAGCTAATGAAGGATATTCCTGATTTAGATGAGCAATTAGAAGAGGCTAAAAAGAAGAATATCTTTGGAACTAAAATGAGAAGCGTTATATATAAAGCAAACGAAAAAGGTATATCTGATATTGTTGATCAACAATTTGAGTATGCTAAGAGAATTTGTGATGCTGGATTGGTTCCAATTATCGAGCCGGAAGTTGATATTAACGCAGAAGACAAGGCTCTTTGCGAAGACATATTAAAAGCCAAGGTAGAAGAAAAGCTAAAGTCTTGGAATGAAAAAGACTTGATAATGTTTAAATTCACGATTCCAACGGTAGCTAATAAGTATTTAAGCTTATATGACTATCCACAAGTAGTAAGAATTGTTGCACTATCTGGTGGATACACAATAGATGTTGCTTGTGACTATTTAGCAGAAAATGAAAAAATGATAGCAAGCTTTTCTAGAGCGTTACTTGAAGATTTGAACGTTAATCAATCAGAAGAAGAGTATGATGAAAAGTTAGGCCATGCAATAGATATTATTTATGAAGCATCAATTACATAGAATAAAAAAAGGAGCTGCTCCCCGCGATGGGGAGCAGCTTTTTGTCACTCGACCGAGAGAATCTTCACGGTGAACGGGGTTCCATTCACGTCGTAGACTCCGGTCTCTTCGGGGCGTTTGCCCATAATCGCAATTGCGAGAGGACAGTCAGCGCCGATTTCGCCTTCCAGGATCGTGGGGTTCTGGGAGACGATTGTGTACCGCTCGGGCTCGTCACCATTGATGGAGACGGTCACGACCGCTCCAATGATGACTTTCCCCTCCTGGTTGTCCGTGACGACAGCGTTCTCAAGCTGCATCCGAACCCTGCGGAGCTCTTCCTGAAGGACAGCTTCCTGCTCGTCGAGCTTGAAGCGCTCCAGGGGGACCAGGAGCTCGTTTTCGAGTACACGAGCTTCGAGATCTTGTCGGGCCTGATACACCTTCGCAATCGACCACTCGATTTCGGTCTCGCGAGTACGCAACCGTTGAATCTCAGAGAAGCACATCTCTTGACTCAAGGTAACACCTCCTAAGTGTTTATTTCGGAGTTATTCTACCACCTGTGGGGCAAAAAGTCAATACTTATGTCAACAAACAAGATGAAAACCTACCTTCGTAGCGGCGCGACTCACGTGC